>CAYRAE010000036.1:0-17031 GCA_964422175.1 uncultured Luteitalea sp.
AGACGGCCCCCCTGTCGCGCCGCGACCGACTCCGCCACATGCTGGCCGACTTGCGCTTGCCCGGGGCCTTGGAGGCGCTCGACACGATCCTGCGCGACATCGACGGAGGCGCGCTGACGGCGCTCGACGCGCTCGAGCAGCTGCTCACCGCGCAAATTCAGCTGCGCAATAACCGACGGCTGCAAGCGGCGATGCGTTCCAGCCGTCTGCCCGTCGTCAAGCAGCTCCACGACTTCGACTTCACCTTCCAGCCCTCGCTGCGCCGTGAGCAGATCGAGAGCCTGCATGACCTGGGCTTCGTCGAGCGCCGGGAGAATGTGATCTTCCTGGGGCCGCCAGGCGTGGGTAGAACGCATCTGGCGATCAGTCTCGCCATTGCCGCCGCGCAGAGTGGCCGCCGCGTCTACTACGGCACGCTCGCCGATCTGATCACCTCGCTCGAGGAGGCCCAAGCCTCGGGCCGTCTGCAGAGCCGCCTCAAGGTCCTGACGCATCCCGCGGTGCTGGTGGTCGACGAGATCGGCTACCTCCCCATCAGCCGCACCGGCGCGATGCTGTTCTTTCAGCTGATGACGCGCCGCTACGAGCACGCCTCGACCGTGCTGACGTCCAACAAGGGCTTCGAGGAGTGGGGCGAGATCTTCGGCGACGAGGTGATGGCCGCCGCGCTCATCGATCGGCTCGTCCACCACTGCCACCTCGTCACGATCCGCGGCAACAGCTATCGGCTGCGTCAGCACACCGAGCTGTGGCAGACCCTCCATGCCGCCCCGGACGACGTGCCGGCGGCTCGCCGCCGGCGCTCCCGTCAGGAGGTGGCGACGACTTGAGGCTCGTCCCCTCGTCGACTGTCCGATTTTCGATCGGCGGATCTGTCCGATTTTCGGCCGGCGTTGACAGCGATGCCTGTGGGTACGGTGGATATGCACAGGAGCCTGCGCAACGTCGTCGCTCTGACGACGCTCAGCGTCCTTCACCGACGACGTCGCGGGCGCCTACCCCTCGGACTACAGTGCAAGAGGCGATCTAGATGGCCCGTCAGGAGGTTCCGCCCAGGCACATCGACGCTGAAATCGAAGAAGCCCGGAGCTTCACGCCCGCCTTAGGGCTTACGGCTCTTTGCTCACCTTGGTCGCAGGATCACGTACGTCGGCAACCCGACGGCGTTGAAGCGGGAGAGGAGGGCGCGTGAGGGTTCGGCGTCGGGGTCTTCGGCCTGGACCTTGATCTTCACGTACCCGTCGAGGGCGGTCTTCACTCCCGCATCCTCGAACGTCGTCGCGTCCATGGTCAGGCAGTTCTTGCACCATGTGGCCCAGAAGTCGAGCAACACCGGCTTGCCCTCGCGTTCGGCCTGCGCGAGGCCGTCGGCGAGCGAGGCGGTCCAGCCCTCTTCAAGCCGTGCCTGCACGCTCTCCGCAACAGCCCCCGCATCGACGCGGCGATTGTCGAAGATCGTCCACGCGAGATAGCCGTAGTAGACGGCCGTGGCGAGGATGAGCAGGCCCATCGCCTGCTTCACGCGCACCATCCAGGCGCCCGGCTTCGGCAACCACGCCATGCCCGCGCCGGCGAGGGGCCACGGCAGCGCCATGCCGAGCCCGAGCACGAACGGCAGCGCCAGCGCGAGCGACGTGCCGCCCGCGTACAGGCTGCTCGAGAAGAGAATCACCTGGATGACGACGGGGGCCACGCAGGCGCCGGCGAGCAGCGCCGCCACGCCGCCCATGGTGAAGGCGAGCGGAATCGATCCGCTGCGGCCCTGCGTCGACGGGCCCGCGGCGAGCGTGGAGAAGTCGATCAGGATCACGTCGAACATCGCGAGCGCCAACACCACGAAGAGCAGCGCGATTGCGAGGTTGAACCACGGCGACGCGTTCAGCGTGCCGAACGTGCCCGCCGTGAGAATCACCACGAGTCCGAGGATGCCGTAGACGAGCGCCATCGCCGCGCCGTACGCAAGGCCCAGCACGAAGCCGCGCCTGCGTGAGCCGGCCTTCGCGCCCGCGCCGATGATCGCGAGGTTGATCGGCACCATCGGCAGGACGCACGGCGTGAGGTTCAGCGCGAGGCCGCCGAGCAGCACGATGAGCAGGATGGTCACCGGGCCGCGGCCGTCGAACAGGCCCTTCTGCACCACGCCGCGTTCTGCGTCGGAGACGAACTGCAGGAAGTCGGCAGACCGCAGATAGCCGCCCGTCGTGCCGAGCACGCTGAAGCGGTCGAGTGCTGCGTGGATGTCGGCATCGGAGGCCGGCGTTGCCTGCGCGGGCGCGGCGTTCTGCGGGGCGATGGCGCGCGCGACAGGCGCGACGCCGGGATCTGTCGTCCGCCCTTGCGCCAGCCGCGCGAACACGGGCGTGTCCATGCCTGCGGTGGCGGTCCCTGCCGGCGCGACGGTCAGCGTCCACTCGACGGGGGCTGTCTGCGGCGCGAAGCAGATGCGATCGTCGCAGGCCTGATAGCGCAGGCGCCCGGGAATGGTCAGCGTGCCGGCGGGGACGTCTGCGGCGATCGCGATCTCGGCGCCCGCGACGAACTCGTGATCGAACACGGCGAGGGGCTGCGGCTGCCCTTCCTGCTCGAAGTCCGAAGGTGTCGGGTAGATCAGGTGCCGCACCGTGATGCCCGCCGGTGCGTCGATGGTCAGCACCGTCGGGATGAGCGACGGATCGCGTGGCGCGTCCGACTGCACGTGCAGCCCCTCGGGCAGCGTCGCCACGAGCGCCACCCGCGCGTCGCCGCCCGCGGCAACGACAGTGGGGGCGTGCGTCACGATCTCGGCGCGCGGCCGCCGCGCCTGCGCGCTCAGCAGCGCACCCGTGCCGGCGACGACGAGCAGCACGGTGGCGATGCGCATGCACAAGACGGCCGTCGGCCGTCGGCCGTCGGCCATAGGGTGAGAAGAGAGCGGGTCGAGCCGGCGGAGCGCGCGCACCTGACCATCGTACCAAGGGGGCAGTGCAGGAATGACGAATGACGAATGACGAATGGCAGAAATGCCTGCCTCGCCGTAGCGTTGGAGGCGCGAAGGCGGGTTGCGGGCCTTCACCCTCACTGCAACGCGTTGACGCTTCGCAGTGAGACGGCCGTTGGCGCCGTGTCGAGTAGCTGGCCGTCGCGTTCCACCACCAGGTGGAGTGTCTGGCCTGCGCGCAAGGCATAGAGCGCGACGTAGAGCGCGCCCAGATCCATCCCGGCGATCGGCCGTCCGTTCACCGCGCGCACCACGTCGCCGACGCGGATGCCGGCGAGATCCGCGGGGCCCGACGGCATCACGCCAGAGACGACGAGTCGTGCTTCAGCGCTCTGCTGGTCCGGGCTCGGCACGACCACGCGGTGCGCCGCGATGCCGACGACGCCGCGCTCCACAGGAACGGGCGACAGGACCTCCGCGAGCGCGGCTTCGAGCAGCGCCACGGGAAGGGCGGCCGTGGTGGCGTCCTGCGGGTCGCCCGTGTCGGCGAACGCGGCAGCGAGTCCCACCAGTTCACCGCGCGCGTTGACGATGGGCGCGCCGGCCACGCCCTGCGGCGCGTCGGTGACGAGGTATGGCACGGGCGCGTCCTCGCGGATGGGCACACCTGTGGCGACCACGGCGCCCTCGAGCGGCACGCACGTGGCTGGAGAACCAGGCACCACGGTGATGGCCTGTGCGCCTGTCTCGATCGGCGTTCGCGCCATCGTCAGAGCCGGGAGCCAGCCGGCCTCCACGCGCAGGATGGCCAGGTCGAGGTCCGCCACCATGCCGACCAGTGTTGCGGGCAACGTTCGTGAGGCCTGATCCGCGTCGGCACCGGCTGACGTGACGACGTCCACCTGTATCGCATTGGCCACGAGATGCGCGCTGGTGGCGATGAACCCGCCTGGAGCGACGACAGTGCCGGCGCCTACGGCTCGCTGAAGCGTGAGTTGCCCGCTGTCGGAGGTAGTGGCGTAGGCCGTGGCTGCGACATGCACGACGCTGGGCGCCACGCGCGTGGCGACGGGTTCGGCGTCGACCCACGCGGCGACGGCGGTCACCTGCGCGTCGGCGTGCATCGGACAGGCGACCGCCGCTGCGGCCATGGCGGAGACGGCCCACGCACGGGCGTGTCTGGCAACCGAGTGCGCATGCATCACGCAGCCTCGCCAGGGAAGCCGGGCAGCCCGCCTTCGCGCTGACGCGCGACGGCGCGCCAGGCCGGAGTGCGGGCACCGGGCACCGGATCGTGAACGCCGGACACAGAGAACCGCCCGCCGGGGAGACGTCGCGAGTCCATGTGCTCGATGACGAAATCGGCCTGGTGCGCGCGTTCCCGGCAATCGTCGTGCGGGTTGTCGACGATGACCAGCGTGCGGCGCGCGAACGTCTCGTAGAATCCGACCTCGCACCCGCAGTCCAGCGCGCGCACCAACCGGCGGTGCGCCAGTTCCAGTCGTTCGGTCATGGTCAGCATCCGGCCACGTCTCTCGGTCATCACCACGCCCCTCGTCTTCGCAGGCACCTGGCGATTTCGACGAAGCCAGTGTTGAGGATGTGTGACAGTCGCGTGGCGCGTTCGTGGGATGTGATGGGCGGGCCGGGCAAGCCCGGCCTATACCCCTCTCACCACGCGCTCGGTTCTGGCGCCGGTGCCGTCGGACCAGGCACGGTACGTGAGAGTGGCGGATCCGAGTTCGAGGACGTCGCCGTCGGCGAGCGGGCGGGGCGTGGTGACGCGCTGGCCGGCGACGAAGGTGCCGTTGCTCGAATCGAGGTCGCTCACGAGCGCGGCGTCGGCGCCCACGTCGACGCGGGCATGACGACGGGAGACGCCCGAGGCGTCGACCCACACCGCGCAGCGGGGGTCGCGTCCGATGACGTGTTCGCCCGGCGCAAGCGGGATCGCCCTGTCGTGATACACGAGCCAGCACAGTGGCGTCGCCGGACCCTGGTCCGCGCGCGGTGCGGCGAGGGTCTGCGCCGGACCGCTGAAGGCGTAGCCCACGCGGTGGACGGTGCGGACGAACGCCGACTGGCGCGAGTCGTCGCCGAGCACCTGGCGGATCTCCGCGATCACCACGCTGAGGCTGGCCTCGCTGACGAACGTGTCGCGCCACACGCGGTCGTGAATGTCGCGCTTGCTGACCACGGCGGGCCGGCGCTCGAGCAGGAGCGCCAGGAGATCGAACGCCTTGGGCGACAGATGGACGCGCGCGTCCGCGTCGAGCAGTTCCCGCGTATCCGAATCGAAGGTGAAGCGTCCGAAGGCAACCCGCATGCGCGTCTCGTCTGGCGATGGAATCCTTGGGATTCCCTTGGGACTTCGCCGCAGCGTCCGGTGCATAGTACCCGACGAGGACAGGTGGCGGGACCGGCAACCGGCAACCGGCAACGGGCAACCGGTTGGGGCCAGGGGCTGACGCCCCTGGCCTCCATTCTCGAGATCCGGTGTGCGATGCAGTTGTTCCGGTTGCCGGTTGCCGGGTTGCCGGTTGTCGGCATGAGGAGTCCTGATGACGGTGAAGGCACCGAGTGGGCGCGACATCTGGCGGGCGGTACGGGAGGAGCTGTCGCTCAACCTGTACGCACTGCCGTACAGCACCCTCGCGCCGACCGTCTATCACATCTACCTGCACCCCGAGGACCACGAGGCCATCGCCGGCGTGTCGGCTGCCGTGGCGGATCAGGTGAAGCAGGCCCTCACCGAGGAAGTCGCGCGGCTGAACCGCGGGATGGACGGACGCGTGAAGACCATCATGGCGCGTCTGCTGGAGCGCGACAGGCTCGCCCCCATCGAGGTGCCGCCGGGCGGATGGGAGGTCCACATTCGCCAGGACCCCGACGGCGAGCTCGCGCGCGGCCAGATCGGCATCGTCTCCACGCTCGCGATGCCCGCGCCGGTGGAGTACGCCGGCACGCCCACCACCCGCATCGTGCGCAGCGTGGTCGGCGCGTCGGGGCGCACGGCGACGGTGACGCACGAGCCCGTCGCCGCATCCGTCGTGCCCCTCGCCACCGGAGTGCCGGCGCCTCTGCCCGTCGCGACGCCAGCCGGCGACGTCAGGACCGACGTACGAGGCGGCCGAGACAGGGCGCGCCTCACCTATCGCGACGATCGCGGCACGCACACGTTCGTGATGCGTAAGGATACGATTGCCATCGGACGCGGAGGCAGCGCCGTGTGGGTCGACGTGCAGGTGATGGCGACACCGCGCGTCTCTCGCGAGCACGTCAGGATCGGACTCGGTGCCGACGGCGCGTTCTTCGTGCAGGACGTCAGCCTGTGGGGCACCACGGTCGACGACACGCCGGTCCCGCCGGCCGTGAAAGGGTCAGAAGGCGTGGCTCGACCCGGCCCCGAGTTTCCGCTGCCCGCCCGCGCCCGCATCGGACTCGCCGGTGTCGTCACCCTGGAGTTCGAGGCGCTCGTGTGATGCTCGCCGCCCTCCAGTCACTTTTCCTGCTGGCGCTCGTGGCCACCGTGGCGTGGCTCGGCTGGCTGGCGCGGACGTACGACCGTGGCTGACGCGACGATCGACACGTCGTTCGCGGCGTCGGCGCGATCCGACCCGGGACGCGTGCGCACGAACAACGAGGATCTGCCGGTGCTCGATCGCGAGCGCGGGATCGTCGGCGTGATCGATGGCGTTGGCGGGCACGCCGCCGGCGAGACGGCGGCAGCGATCGCGCGCGAGGTGATCCTCCAGCGTCTCGCGCGTCCGCTCGGCACGCCGTCCGAGCGCGTCAGGGAAGCGATCGCCCTGGCCAACAACGAGATCTATCGCCGTGCGTCGGCATCGTCCGACCTCACAGGCATGACGTGCGTGGCCACGATCGCGCTCGTGGCCGGCGGTCGCCTCACCATCGGCCACGTCGGCGACAGCCGCCTGTACAAGATCGACGCCGGCGGCGTCGCGAAGCTCACGCACGATCACTCGCCGATCGGGGAACGTGAAGATGCCGGCGAGCTCGACGAACTCGCCGCGATGCGCCATCCGCGGCGCCACGAGGTGTTTCGCGACGTGGGCAGCGCGCTGCGCGACAAGGACGAGCCCGACTACGTGGAGGTCGTCGAGACCACGTTCGAAGACGATGCGGCGGTGCTGGTGTGCAGCGATGGACTCACCGACATGGTGCCGTCGACGACGATCGACAGCGTGGTGCGCGCGCACGCGGGCGACGTCGAGGCAGTGACGGAGGCGCTCGTGGCGGCGGCCAATGATGCCGGCGGGCGCGACAACGTGACGGTGGTCTACGCCGAAGGGCCGCGATTCGCCCGACGGTTGACCGAGTCCGCTTCGCTATCGTCGGCGCAGGACGATCGCCCGCCCGCACGCGGCGGTGACCGTGCAGGCTGGTTCGTGCTCGGCGTACTCGTCGGTCTTGCTGCGGCATTGCTCGCGGTGTGGCGTCTGTCGATCGCGCCGCCGGTAGGCGGGCGCACGATCGTCGCTGCGGCCGTGGCATCAGACACCGTCGACGGCCTGTCCACCGCCGTGCTCGATGCGCGTCCCGGCGATGTGATCCGCCTGGAGCCCGGCACGTACGCCGAGTCCGTCGATGTGCCAGACGGCGTGTCGCTTCGCGCGCGCGTCCCCGGCGCGGCGGTCTTCGTGCGTCCCTCGACGGCGCTCGGCGACTGGACCGCCATCGTCGCGGGCGGCCCTGCCGGCGGTGCCATCAGCGGCGTGCGCATCGTGTCGACAGACGAGGCGCCGGTGGACGTGGGCATCAGGTTGAGCGGTCAGGGGCGGGCGATCGAACTGCTCCAGATCGACGGTGCGATGCGCGCGGGCGTGGAACTGCTGCCAGACGCATCGGCTACGCTGATGGGCACGCACGTCTCGGGACCCGGCACGGCGGTCGCGCTGCACGAGCGCAGCCGGCTCGAAGCATCCGACAGCATCTTCGTCCGCCAGCCCGCACCCGCACCGGCACCCGCACCCGACGTCTCGGCCATCGTCGTGCACTCCGGTGCGTCGGCGGTGCTGCGCCGGAATGCGTTCGTCGGGTTCGGTCCGTCGCCCGTCGCCGGCCTGCCAGCACCGGAGCGCGACGCGCTTCGGGCAGACAACGTGGTGGTGAACGGTCGCCCTGACGAGGCACGCCGCGCCGGTGGGGATCGCTGATGGCGTGGCAGGTGGCGGGCTACGAGACCGACGCAGACAAGCCTTTCGATCAGGGCAGCTTCGGCACGGTGTGGCTGGCGCGGCGCAAGGTCGATGGCGCGCGCGTCGCGCTGAAACTGGTGCTCCGCGATCACGCGGCAGACGCCGCCGAACGCATCGAGGCCGAGCGTCGCGGGGCGATGCTCCAGCGCAGCTTCCATGACGCGCACGGCATGGTACCCGCGGTGTACGACGTCGGCTACGACCGCGACGGCGATCTCTACATCGCGATGGAGCTGATCCAGGGCGGCGCCCTCTCCGACGCGATTGCGATGGGTGCGGTGGCGCCATTTGACGCGGCGCGTCACGCGGCGGCCATCTGCGCGTTCCTCGAGCGCGCGCACAGCTTCACCACCACGATCGAAGGCGATCACTACGACCGCCTCGTCCACGCGGATCTGAAGCCGGGGCACATCTTCATCAGGCAGTCGGGCGGCGTGATCGTGCTCGACTTCGGCATCGCGAAGGCGCTCGACAAGTCCAAGCCGCTCACCACGAACAACTGGGGCACCTCGGCCTACATGTCGCCCGAGCGCCTCATCGACGGGCGCGTGGACGAGCACGTGGACTTCTGGTCGGTCGGCGTGATCCTCTACGAAATGCTGGCAGGGCACCGGCCCTATCGCACGCTCCAGACGCCCGCCTTCAAGAGCCAGCTCGAACGCGCGATTCGCGGCAACGCGCCGCGCGAGCCGCTGCCCGTCACGGTGCCTGCCGCGCTCTCGGCGATCGTCGACAAGCTGCTCGCGTACCAGCCCGATCGACGGTACGCCAGCGCCGCCGCCATCAAGGCAGATCTGGCGACCTTCCTCGAAGGTGGCGAGCCGCTGGCGCTCGCCGAGTACGACACGCCCGCCACGACGCGCGTGGCACCCGACGCCCGCGCCGATCAGCCGACGACACGGCGCGACGACGAGTGGCACGATGCGGCGGTGGGACTCGGTTGGGCCGGGTCTCCGCTACAGGCCGTCGGTCCCGTCCCGGCGACGGACCCGCTGCCATTCGTGCCTCCGCCCTTACCAATTGCTGGCGCGCCTCTTGCGCTGCAGCCGGACGTGCCCGGAACGCCACCGTCGTCTGTGGTGGGTGCGACGAGATGGCCTCGCCTCCGTCGCGTCCGCCGACTGCTCCGCGTGGCGGCATTGCTGGCCGCCCTTTATGCGGTCACGAGCGAAGCGGTGGCCTGCGCCGGCGCCGAACGGCTGCGCGCGGCCGTGCCCGCCATCGACGGCGCCACGCTTGCGACCGCCGAAGCGAACTACGAGGATGTGGCGAGGACGGGACCGCTCGACCTGGGCCTGCGCTGGCGCGTGAACGGACGCCTGCGCTCGCACCTGGTAGGCCTTGCCGATCGCGTGATCGAGGACTACCGCAGCGACCAGCCGTCGCTCACGCTCACGGACTGGAAGCAGGCGCAGCGCGCGCTGCACTGGGCGCTCCGGTTGTCGCCCGGCGATCGCATCGCGCGGGCTCGTCTGCAGTTGTGCGACGCGCACATCATCCGCATCTCCAATCGTCCGGGGCGTTCGGAGGCCACGCAGGCCACCTACAGGCGCGCGATCGATCGCTTCAGGGCCGCGAGTCGTCTCGACGCGGTGTCGTTCGATCCGTACCTGGGGATCGCGCGCGTGGCCGTCTACGGTCTCGTGCCCGCCGACGTCGATCTCGCGTCGGAGGCGATGGCCGCCGCGCAGAAGCGCGGGTACACGCCGGGGCGTCGCGAACGCGCGCAACTCGCGGACGGGCACATGCGGCGCGGCGAGACGCTGCGCCGCGAAGCGCGCAACGTGTCCGGCGAGGAGCGCCTGCACGCGCTCGAAGGCGCACGCGCCAGCTTCGAGGCGTGCATAGAGGCGTTCGAGCCGATCCTCGGATTCGCGAACGCCGCGAAGAACATCGAGATCTGCAAGGACCAGGTCAGGCGCGTGGACGAGGAGCTGGCCGCCGCCACGTCTCGAGGGCCCTCCTGATGCGCATCATCCAGACGGCGCCGTCTCGCGTGACGCGGACGGCAGCATCGCGGCCGGGCGCCACGCGCGCAGCGAACGTGGAGATGCTCGGCCTCGTCGCGACGACGCTCGTCGTGTTGTTCGGTGTGGGGCTGGCGATCGCAGGGCGCCACGGGCTGAAGCCCGTGACCTCCACCGCGAATGAACAACCAGTCGCCCGAGCCTCCATCTCGAAAGACCAATCCGTCGCGCCGGTCTCCATCGCGAAGGAATCCCTGTCGCCGGTCGTGCTGCCAGACATGGCGTCGCCGGCGTCGCTCGTGCCGCTGCTCACGATGTTCGAGAGCGAGCGCGAACGAATGGCGGTGGCGGAACGCCTGTATCGTCGCGCGATCGACACGACAGATCCGCTGGAGCACGTCGGCGGTCTGGCTGGCGTGACAGTGACGGCGGAGGAGCGCAAGGCCGACAATGGGCTCGTGCAGGCACGCGCCCGCGCGGCGGCGCGCGAGACGACAGGCCCGATCCGTCTGCTGTCCCCGGCCGACCTCGCGGCGCTGAAACCATCACTCGCCGTCAGGACGTCGAGCGAGTACCTCACGCGGCTGGCAGGTGCGGTCGCGCTCTTCATCGCGGCGTTCTGGATCGCACACGGCGTGCGCCGATGGCGTGGCGCGACGGACGATCCGATCGTCCTGCCGACCCTGTTGCTTCTCTGCGGTATCGGCCTGATGGGGATGATCGCCCTGCGCGATCCGGTGCGCGACGCGATGATCGTCTCGACGTTCGCGGGGGGCGTGGCCGCCGGCCTCGCGCTGCTGCTCGTGGCGTCGGAGATCGATTACGAGTCGTCGCCGCTGCGCCACACCGTGCTCCTGCCGCTCGCGGCCGCGCTGCTGCTTGCCGTGCTGCTGCTCCTGTTCGGGTCGGGCCCCGGCACGAGCGGCGTGAAGGTGAACCTCTTCGGCGGACAGCCCGTCGAAGCGATCCGCCTGCTCGTCGTCTTCGCGATTGCCGGCGCCCTCGCGCGCCGATTCGAACTGCTGCGCGAACTGCACGAGACGCCGACGGCACAGCCCGCATGGCTGCGCGCCGTACGCCTGCCGCGCTGGCGCGACGTACGTCCCGTGGTGGCGAGCATGCTGCTCGTGCTGGCGTTCTTCTTCCTCCAGAAGGATCTCGGGCCGGCGCTCGTCCTGTCCGGCGTCGTGATCGCGTTGTATGCGATCGCACGCGGACGCCTGGCGTTCGTGTTCGTGGGAACGGCGATGCTGGCGGCGGGATTCGCCGCGGCGTATGCCATCGACTTCCCCGCAACGGTGGGGCAGCGCGTGCGCATCTGGGCCGATCCGTGGAACAACGGCGTGACGGGTGGCAACCAGATCGCGCATGGCCTGTGGGCGCTCGCGACGGGCGGACTCTGGGGCAGCGGACCGGGTGCGGGGAGTCCGCGGTCGATTCCCGAAGGTCACACGGACTTCGTGCTCGCCGCGCTCGGCGAGCAACTCGGTGCGATCGGCGTACTTGCCGTCGTCGCGCTGTTCGCACTGCTCGCGTGGCGGTGCCTGCGCATCGTCGTACGTGCGCCAGGCGACTACAGCGCGCTACTCGGCGTGGGCCTCACGCTGGCGCTCGTCGTGCAGGCGATCGTGATCGCGAGCGGTCTGCTCGGTCTGCTGCCGCTCACGGGTGTGGTGACGCCGTTTCTCAGCTACGGCCGGTCGTCGATGCTCGCCAACTGCGTCGCCGTCGGCATCATCCTCGCCGTCGCCCGTCGTCGCGGCGACGTGCGCGCGCACCTCGCGCAACCCGTGCGCGTGCTTGGCGTCGTGCTCGCGGTGATCGGCGGCGTGCTCGCGTCGCGCGTGACGTGGGTGCAGGTGGTGAACGCCGATGCCATCGCCGGCGCGTCGAGCCTGAGCGAGCAGGCCGATGGCGGCTACCGCTTCGAGTACAACCCGCGTCTCGTCGCGGCGGCGCGAACCATCGAGCGCGGCACGATCTACGACAGGCGCGGCGTGGTGCTCGCAACGAGCCGGCCGTCGGAGATGCGGGCCGTTGGTGAATCGCCGGGACGATCGCGCGCGTGTACGCATGGCGCACCGCGTTGCTATCCGCTCGGCGCCCTGACGTTCGGCGTGATCGGTGACTGGGCCTCGCAGGCCAACTGGGGGGCGCGCAACGCGTCGTACGTCGAGCGCGAGTACGACACCACGCTCAAGGGCTTCGACGATGGGCAGCGGTTGGTGGAGGTGGTGCATCCACGGACGGGCGCGCGTGAACGCACTGTGAGGCGCGACTATTCCGCGCTGCTGCCGCTCGTACGTCATGGGGCGGATTCGACTCGGCCGGACGTGGCGCTCCTGCTCGGGCGGCCGCGCGACGTGCACGTGGCGCTCGACGCGCGCCTCCAGCAGCGCACGGCGCACGCACTCGCGTCGGCGATCGAGCGCGGCGGCCACGCTCGTGGCGCGGCGGTGGTGCTCGACGTCGAGACGGGCGACGTGCTCGCGTCGGTCAGCTATCCGATGCCCCACGCGTCGGCCAACGGGCTGGTTCGCGTGGCACCATCCGACGCCGATACCGACGGCGCCCGCGCGGCGGACGCGCTGCTCGACAGGGTGCGTTACGCGCTGTACCCGCCAGGCTCGACGTTCAAACTGCTCGTGGCGGCTGCGGCGTTGCGCAGTCGTCCTGAGGTGCAGGGCGTGCCGCACATGTGCGTGCGACTGCCGGGCGGACGCGTGGGGCACGAGATCCGGGGCTGGTCGCGGCCCGTGCGAGACGATGTGATGGATACCGTGCCGCATGGGGCCGTCGACCTGCACAAGGGTCTCGTGGTGTCGTGCAACGCGTACTTCGCGCAGCTTGCCATGCAACTCGGCCCCCGCCCGATCCTCGATGCCGTCTCGACGTTCCAGATCGACGTCGCCCGACCCTCGACAGTCGAGCGCCTGCGCGACACGCTTCCGCACGCCGGCTACGGCCAGGGCGAGGTGCTCGTCTCTCCGCTGAAGATGGCGCGCGTCGTTGCGTCGATCGCGGGCGGCGGTCTCGCGCTCCCGGCGCGATGGACGCTCGAAGACGATGTGGCGCCCGGCGACGCGCCGCGCTTCCTCGCCGAGAGCGATGCGGCGCGACTCGCGCGAGACATGCGCGAGGTGGTGACGGTGGGCACGGGGAAGACACTGGCGGGCAACGCCACGCCGATCGCGGGCAAGACAGGGACCGCCGAAATCGACGGACGGCCCGCGCACTCGTGGTTCGTCGGTTTCGCACCATACGGCGGATCGCGTCCCATCGCTTTCGCCGTCATCGTCGAGCACGCCGGGTACGGCGCGCGTGCGGCGGCGCCCGTGGCGGGAGTGATCGTGGACGCCGCGCGCGACCTCGGGTACTTCGAGAAGGAGCCCGAAACCCTTCGTTCGCGGTGAGGGCCGTTCGGTGCCCGGTGCCCGGTGCCCGATCGTTTTGGAGTGATCGCCATGGATGCACGTACGCTCGCGGGGTTCGGCAGGGATGTCCAGTCGCGCCTGCGCACGTTCTTCGACGCGCCGCTCGGACCCGGTGCCACGCCGATCGAGATCGTGCAGGCCATCCTCGACGCCGTGGAGCACCAGGCGCAGGCCGTTGGCCGCGGCCGTCGCGTGTTCCCCTGGCGGGCGCTGGACATTCGCGTCCTGGCCCCGGCGCCGAGTGCGATACCGGCGGCGCTGAAGGGACTCGACGCGCGCATCCGCGAGCGCCTCGCCGAGGTGCGCTGCGAGGTGCCGGCGGCTCTCGTCGTCCGCGTGTCGTGCGTCGACGAGGCGCCAGTCGAATGGACGGCCGGGCAGTTGTTCGACATCGCCGGTGAGGCGGATGTCACGCCTGAGACGCCTGTCGACACCGTGTCAGGAGCGTCCGATGTGCCGGCGGCGCCAGCCGTACGGTGCGAATTGGTGGTCACCGTGATCGCCGGCACCGCCGACGTGGCGGGTCCCTTCCGGGAGGCGACCGTGTCCATCGGGCGCTCGGTCGATCCCAGCGACGGATACGGGCACCTGCGGCGAAATCGCCTCGCGTTCCGCGACGTGATCGACGGCGTGAACGAGACCGTCGGCCGGGCGCATGCGTGCCTGAAGCGCGACGGGGCGGGCGACTACCGCCTGTTCGACGAGGGCAGCCGCAACGGCACCGCGATCCTGCGCGATGGCGAGCTCATCGCCGTCCCGCGACGCGATCCGCGCGGCGTGCGCGTGCGGTCGGGCGACGAGATCCACCTCGGACGGGCAATCGTTCGCGTCGAGATCGTGCGAAACGCTTGACTTACGTCTTCGGCCCGGAACAACCTCAGCCATCCACCGCCCCGCCGGCACCCCGTCCCGGGTTACGCGCCGACAGGGTACGGACGCGTGATGCCTTCGAAGACGAGCGCGGGCGTGTTGCTGTACCGGCAAGGCGCCGCGGGTGTCGAAGTGTTCCTCGTGCACCCCGGCGGCCCGTACTGGTCGCGCAAGGATGCGGGGGCCTGGACCATCCCGAAAGGGGAGATCGAGCCGGGCGAGGATCCGCTTGCTGCCGCGACGCGTGAGTTTTTCGAGGAAACGGGGTCCGAAGTCGCCGGGCCGTTTCGCGCGCTCGGCTCGGTGCGCATGCGCAGCGGCAAGGTGGTGTATGCGTGGGCGACAGAGGGCGAGATCGACGCCACCGCGATTCGCAGCAACGTCTTCTCGATGGAGTGGCCCCCGCACTCCGGCTGCCAGCGCCAGTTCCCCGAGGCGGATCGCGCCGCCTGGTTCACGATCGGCGAGGCCCGGACCCGCATCCTGACAGGCCAGGCCCCGTTGCTCGATACGCTGGTGAAACTGCTGGAGTAGAGGCGGTATTCCTCAGAAGCTGACGTTCACCGAACCCCAGAAGCGGAGCGGCTCCTGGAGGTTGTTGTACGGGCTGGCGTACAGCGTCTGGCCGTTGGAGACGTAGGGCTCGTAGGCGAGGAAGTCCGTGTTGAGCAGGTTGAAGATCGTCGCGTTGAACGTGATGCGGCGCGTGAGCGTGTACGAGCCTCCGAGGTGGACCAGGCCGTACGGCTTGAAGTCGCCGATGGCCGCGCGTGCGGCCTGCGCGGCGGCGCTCGTGCCGCGCGTGCGGCTGCCGCGCGCTTCGACGCGCACCCAGCTGCCGATACGATCGGTCACCGACACGCGCACGTTGGCGTTGAACATGTGCCGCGGCGTGTTCACGAGCGGCTGTCCGGCCTGCGCACCGCTGCGCTGCTCGCTGTCGGTGTACGTGTAGTTGGACATCAGGTTCACGCGCGCGCCGATGGCCAGACGCGCGGCCGCCTCGACGCCCTGCGTGATGGCCTCGTCCACGTTGATCGACTGCCCGAACAGGTCGACGTTCGGCCAGTTGCCGAAGTCCACGCAGCCCGGACGATTGGGATTGCCGCGGAAGCTGCAGTTCTCGAGGCCCGGCCCGCTCGCGATCTTGTTGTCGAAGTCGTTGCGGAACACGCCCACATTCAGGCTCAGGCCGCCGCGCACGTAGAACGCGCCGGCTTCGGTGGTGGTGCTCGTCTCGGGCTGCAGGCCCGGGCTGCCGAGGAGCGGGATCGTCCCCTGACCGCCGAAGCCCGTGATGCCCTCGGCGAGCTGTTCGAGGCGTGGCGTCTTGAAGCCGCGGCTCACGCCGCCCTTGATCGTCCAGTTGGTGGCCGGCGTGAGCACGAGGTACGCACGCGGACTCACGTGGCCGCCGAAGGTGCTGTGATGGTCGTAGCGTACGCCTGCCGTGATCGAGGTAGCCCTGGCAAGCCGCCATTCGTCCTCGGCGAAGATCGCGCGCTGCGTGTGATCGTAGGGCGCGGGTGCGACGGCGTCGACCATGTGCGCATCCCACCACTGGCCACCCACAGACACCATGTGACGGCCGATGGGCGCGACGAGCTTCGCGTCGACGATCGTGTTGGTGGAGCGGAGCGTCCGCGGATCGCCGGCGATGCGGCCGGGCGTGCCTGGCGGGATCGTGCGGCCCATCGTCTCCGTCGTGTTGCGTGCGACGCTCGAGTCGATCACGCCGAAGCCGAGCCGGCCCACGTACGCGCCCACGAACTGCTGCCGCTGGAACTTCAGCTGCTCCTCATAGCCACCCTGCACGCCCACGGTGCCGAGCTGCCGCTCGCTGTTGTCGTAGGTCTGCCACACGCCGTCGGCGTCGAACGTGACGTCGTGGTTGCGACCGGGCAGGAAGGACAGCCGGCCGCCGGCCGTCTGGATGTCGGCACCCGTCGGGCTGAGGCCGAACGAGGTGAGCGGCACCGTCGTGCCATCGACGTTCTCGTACTTCAGCGCCGCCGCTTCGCGATGGTAGGAGTTGCCGCGGAGCGCCACGCCGAGGCGACGCGAGATGACGGGGCCTGTCAGATAGAGCGAGCCCTGACCTGTCCTGCCGTAGTCGGAGTTGGACTGGAGCGTGCCGTCGAGCGTCGCCGTGCCGCCCCAGCGCTCGGACACCTTGCGCGTGATGATGTTCACCACGCCGCCCATCGCGTCGGAGCCGTACAGCGTCGACATCGGACCACGCACGACTTCGATGCGCTCGATGGCGCCGACGGGCGGCATGAAGCTGGTCGCCGTCTCGGTGAAACCGTTGGGGGTCACGTTGCCCGCCGCGTTCTGCCGGCGTCCGTCGACGAGCATCAGCGTGTAATCGCTGGGCATGCCTCGCATGCTCACCGTCAGCCCGCCCGTCTTGCCCACGTCCTGTCCGACGTCAACGCCTTCGACGTCGGTGAGCGCTTCGGCGATCGTCGAGAGGCGGCGCTCCAGCAACTGCGGTTGATCGACGACAGTGACGCTGGCGGGGGCAAGGCGGACGGCCTGCTCGAAGCCGCCGGCCGTCACGGTGACCGTCTCGGTCACGGGTGCCACGGGCAGCGCGAGGGTGACGCGGTTGTCCTGGCCGA
>CAYRAE010000037.1:0-4749 GCA_964422175.1 uncultured Luteitalea sp.
TCGCTGTGGTCGCGCACGATGCGCGCGGCGCTGCTCGAGGCCCCGCGTGCGCGCTTCGTGCTCCACACCGGCGACCTCGTCAACATGGGCGACAGTGACGAGCAGTGGAGGGAGTGGTTCCACGCCGGCGCCTGGGTCAACGGCACTGTCACGCAGGTGCCGGTTGCCGGGAACCGCGAGTACGAGCGGATGAACAGGGAAGAGCCTCATCAGCTCGCCCCGCTGTGGCGTCCGCAGTTCGCCCTGCCCGAAGACGGCCCGGAGGGACTCGCCGAGACCGTCTACTCCTTCGACTACCAGGGCGTGCGCGTCATCGTCCTGAACTCGGTCGAGGAGGGACGATACGCGGATCAGACGCGCTGGCTCGAAGAGCGGCTCAAGGACAACAAGAACCGCTGGACCATCGTCGCGTTCCATCATCCGGTGTTCTCCCTCGTCGCGGGTCGCGACAACGCCGCGCTCCGCGCCGCGTGGAAGCCCCTGTTCGACAAGTACGGCGTGGATCTCGTCCTCACCGGCCACGATCACGCGTACGGCCGAGGCGAGAACCTGCTCGGGACCGAGACCGAGCGCGAGGACGGCGGGCCCGTGTACGTGGTGTCTGCGAGCGGCGCGCGCATGGAAGAGTCGATCAGGACCGCCACGTGGGCCACGCGTACCGGCACCAACGTGCAGCTCTATCAGGTGATCCACGTCACGCCGCAATCGCTCAGGTTCGAGGCGCGTACGGTGACGGGGCAGCTGTTCGACGCCTTCGAGATCACCAGGGCCCGCAACGGTCGCCGCCGTTTCGTGGACCGCAAGCCCGACCTGTCGGGCACTTTCTGAACACCCGGCCGGAGAGGCCCGTACCAATGCGTGTTTCCCTCCCTTCCCGCGCAGTCAGGCGGATGAGCGCGCTGCTCGTCAACGCCGTGCTCGTCGCCGGCTGTCACGTGGCTTCGCAGGAGATTCCGGCACCACGCCCGGAGGCGCTTGGCGCCACATGGGACGCCGAGCGCGTCGACCTCCCCATCCCGCCGCTGCTGACGCACGCGCTGCTCGAACCGCAGCTCGCGCGCCTCGTGCGTGAGAGCCAGGGACTGATCGCCACCGAGGTGCTCGGCACGTCGGTCGACGGGCGCGCCATCCACCACCTCACGATCGGGCGCGGCCCGAATGCCGTGCTGCTCTGGTCGCAGATGCACGGCGACGAGCCGACGGCGACATCGGCCCTGATCGACATCCTCCAGTGGCTGGTGACGCATCGCACCGAGCCCGTTCCGGCCCGGATCCTCGACACACTCACGCTCCACGTCGTGCCGATGCTCAACCCCGACGGCGCCGAGCGCTTCCAGCGTCGCAACGCGCAGGGCATCGACATCAATCGTGACGCGCTGCACCTCCAGACGCCGGAAGGCCGTCTGCTCAAGGCGCTGCGCGACAAGGTAGAGCCCGTCGTCGGGTTCAACCTGCACAACCAGAACTGGCGCACGTCCGTGGGGACGCCGCCCCAGGCGGCCGTCATCTCCCTGCTGGCCGTCGCCTATGACGAGGCGCGGTCCGCGGATGCGCGCCGTCAGCTCACCAAGCGCGTGAGCAGCGTGATCGTCGAGGCATTGCAGCCGTTCGCCGCGGGACGCATCGGCCGCTACGACGATTCGTTCGAGGTGCGTGCCTTCGGTGACAACATCACGAAGTGGGGAACGGGCGTCGTGCTGATCGAGACGGGACCGTGGCCCGGCCCCGATCCCGATCGGATGCTGGTACGCCTCAACTTCGTGGCGCTCGTCACGGCGCTCGACGCCCTGGCGAGCAACAGGGTGTCTCAGGCCGATCCGAGCGTGTACGAGAAACTGCCGGAGAACGGCGGCAGCCTGCTGCATACCCTCGTGAAGGGTGGGACGGTCCTTGCCGGTACCGGCGCCCCCGCGTTTCTGGCCGACGTGGGCCTGGCCGGCACGCGCGTGGTACGCCAGGAATCCGGCAAACGCACGCTCCACTGGCAGGGCAGCATCCAGGACATCGGTGACCTCCGCGTGTACGGCGCTCTGGAAACGATCGACGCGACCGGCCTGTTCGTGAGTCCCGCCTACTCGGATGCCCCCGACGGGTCCGACGTGCTCCTGCCCGAGCCCCGCGCCGACGGGAAGGGGCCGCGCATCGCCGTCGGCGCACCAGCCCGCCTCTGGCTCCTGCGTAGCGGCGGCACGCCACGCCGGTATACGCTGGTGCGTACTGTCGAGCTGCGCTGACCCTGCGGCGGCGCTCCGCGCCACGCCATGTCCGATCCCGCCGGCCCGGTGCCGCCTTCGCCCGATTCCGCATCCACCGCCGACGCGTGGGGCACGCTCCTTGGTGCCGCCCGCATCATGGTCGCGGAGCAGGATCTCTATCTTCGCTATACCGCCATCATCGACGGGCCGGCTGGTGGACCGTTCACATCGGCCTGCATCGGCCGTCTCGATGCCGAGGTGCTCCCCGGCGAGGCGGGTGAGCGTCTCGGCGCGGTCAAGCGCGACGCGATCGAGAGTGGAGTGCCGCGTCAGGTGTGCGTCGATGTCCCGACAGACGCGGGTGTTCGGACGCTGGAGGTGACAGCCACCCCGCGACGCGACGGACACGGACGAATCACCGGTGTCCTGTCGGCCGCCGTCGACATCACCGAGATCCGACGCGCACAGGTCGACGACAGTCGCATCGCCGCTCTCGTGGAGTCGCGCACCCTCGAGGGTATCGGCCGCCTTGCGGGAGGCGTGGCACACGACTTCAACAACCTGCTCACGGTGATCCTGGGCTACTGCGAGCTGCTGCGCCTGCGTCAGCGTGGCGGCACCGATCTCGACGAGATCGCGAACGCGGCCCGTCGCGCGAGTCAGCTCACCCGGCAGTTGCTGGCATTCGGGCAACGGCAGGCGCTGCAGGTGGAGACGCTCGACATGAACGCGCTGATTCGCGGCCTCGCGCGGATGCTGCGGCGCGTCGTCGGCGAGTCGATCGCGCTGGATGTCGACGCTGGTGACGAGCCGGCATGGGTCGTGGCGGATGTCGGCCAGATCGAGCAGGCGCTCCTCAACCTCGTGATCCGGGCGCGCGACGCCATGCCGTCCGGCGGCACGCTGCGGATCGCCACGCGGATCGTCGACGCAGACGCGCCTGACACCAGTCGCATCGTCGAAGTGAGAGTGCAGGACAGCGGTGACGGCCTGCGCGAAGCGGATCGCCTTCGCGTGTTCGAGCCGTTCTTCCCGGATGCGCGCACCGAGGGAGGGCTCGACCTCGCTGCCGTCCACGGCATCGTCACGCAGACGGGTGGGTCGATCGTGTGCGAGAGCACCGTCGGCGTGGGCACGACGTTCGTGATGCGGTTTCCACTCGCTGTCCCACCGGCCGTTGCGCGTCGCGCCACCGACGGTACGTCCGACGTCCATGCCCGCGGCGACGAGGTGGTGCTGCTCGCGGGCGACGAGCCCCTCGTCCGCGAACTGGCCGCGCGGTCGCTGCGCGAGTACGGCTATCGCGTGCTCGAAGCCCACGATGCCGGCAGCGTGCTCCTCCACATCGAACAGACGATGCCGTCGCTCGTCGTGTCGGATGTCGCGCCGTCGCCTGATGGCCTCGACCTGCCCGTCGAGCTCACCCGCCGATGGCCGGATCTGCCGATGCTCGTCCTCACCGGCCGCGGCAGCGCATCGACGGCGGGGATCCTCCGCCCCTCGTCTGTCCTCCGCAAGCCCTTCACCCCCACAGACCTCGCCACCCGCGTCCGCACGCTTCTCGACGAGCGCTGAACAAGGGTCGGCACTGGACCGTGCGCCGTCGGCCTTGGATGGTCCCCGCTGCCGGCCCGGTGCCCGGTGCCCGGTGCCCGCCGTATACTCCCCTCGTGCCTACGTCCGCGTCAGAGGCGCTCTGGGATGTGGTGGGTCTCGGGGCCAACGCCGTCGATTTCGTCTACCGGCTGCCTGCCGTGCCGCAGGCGCAGGGCAACTTCTCCAAGGTCCGGATCAGCCGCGAGACGATCAGTTGCGGCGGGCAGATGACGACGGCGCTGGTGGCGTGCGCGCGGTTCGGGCTGCGGGCCAAGTACGTGGGCGTCACCGGCACCGATGACAACGGCCGTCGCATCAGGCAGGAACTCGCGCACCACAGCGTCGATTGCAGCGACTCGATCATCAAGGACGCGCGCAATCAGTACGCGGTGATCATGGTGGACGAGGTCTCGGGCGAGCGCATCGTCCTCTGGGATCGTGACGAGAAGCTCCAGTTGCGCCCGCACGAGATCCCCGAGCGCGCGATCGTCTCGGCGCGCCTGCTGCACGTGGACGATGTCGACCAGGAGGCCGCGATCGTGGCGGCGGGGATCGCGCGGCGCGCGGGGCTCGTCGTGACCAGCGACATCGATCGCCTGACGCCGCGAACCGTCGATCTCGTGAAGGCCGTCACCGTACCCATCTTCGCCGAGCACGTGCCCGTCGGCCTCACGGGTGCCAGCGACACCGACACCGCGCTCCGGCAACTGCGGCAGATGCACGACGGCCTGCTCTGCGTGACGATCGGCGCCGAAGGCGCGATCGCGCTCGACGGCGATCGCCTCATCCACTCGCCGGGGTTCAAGGTGCAGGCCGTGGACACGACGGGCGCCGGCGACGTGTTCCGCGCCGGGTTCATCTACGGCACGCTCCAGGGCTGGCCGACCGAGGAGGTGCTCCGGTTCGCCAACGCCGCGGCGGGCCTGAGCTGCACGCGGGCCGGCGCCATCGGCGGCGT
>CAYRAE010000037.1:4849-13128 GCA_964422175.1 uncultured Luteitalea sp.
CGCTGGTTGTCGGTCTGGTGCCACGTCATCTGCACCGGACCGTTGGTGAGCAGATCGGGCGACAGCTTCGCGCGCGTCCAGAATTCGCCCTTCACGCGCATCAGGAACTTCACGTTCGAGCCGATCTGCGGCTGGATGTGCGCGGGCAGCACCGGGTCGAACGCGATGCGGTTCCATGTGTTCGGCGGCACGGAGACGATCACCTGGTCGGCGTCTAGCACGCGTCCGTCGGCCAGCGTCACGCGCGCGCCAAACGATGACAGCTGGACGCGCGTGGCAGGCATCCGCAGCAGGATGCGATCCCGGCCGATCGCGTCGGCCAGCTTCTCGGCGAGCTGCTGGTTGCCACCCCTGCAGCGATAGATCTCCGAGTCGGTCCAGAACGCCTCGACGCCGCCTCCCTTCACCATCGCGAGGTGGCCGAGATAACTCTGCCACTCGGTGCGCACGCCGCTGTCTGCCGTGAGCATCGCGTCGATGGCACGCCTGCAGAGGTCGGAGCACTGCAGACCGCCTGCCCAGTCACCCACCGTCTTCTGATCCAGCGCCACCGCGTCATCAGCCAGCCATGGCCTGTCGGCATCCGCCACACGCCGTGCGTCGTCGTTCATCGTGGCGAGGGCTGCGTCCATCTCCGTGAAGAGGGCCTCGGCCTCCGCGCGTGCAACGCGTACACCGTCGATGAGAACAGGCGCTTCGAGCGACTCGTCCTCGGTCATGTCGAGCATCTCGAGTCCGAAGCGCCTGGCATACGACTGCCACATCGCGTGGTTGGAGCCGATCAACTCGCCGCCGCCCTCCACGACCTTGCCGGGGACGAAATCGCGGAAGGACAGCACGCGTCCCCCGACGCGGCCTCGCGCTTCGACGACGGTCACGTCGAGGCCGGCGCTGGCGAGCTCGAACGCCGCGGCAAGGCCGGAGAACCCGGCGCCGATCACGACCACACGCCCGCGAGCGGCCGCCGGCTGCGCGAAGCCGCGTCCACTCAGGAGCAGCCCCGCGCCGGCGGCAATCGAGGCCTCCATCATCTGCCGCCTGGTGAAGCCGTCGCGGCGGTCCGGTGAGTAGCGATCGTGCAGGCGAGCATAAAGAGAGCGCATGTCCCTTGTCACAACGCGGGAGACAGGGATGGTCGAACAGCGGCCACGTTCGAGAGGCGAAGCCCCAAGGCCCAAGCCCCAAGGCCCAAGCCCCATGGCCCAAGGCCGAAGCCCATGGCCGAAGGCCGAAGGCCCAAGGCCGACAAGTTGTCCGCCCTTCGATCCAGAATTGCCATGTGAGTCACGACGTGACGCTGTTGACCATCGGCATGGTCATGGGGCTTGGTGCGCTCGGGGGGATGTTCGGCGCCATGCTGGGTCTGGGTGGCGGCGTGTTCCTCGTACCGCTCCTGACGCTCGGCTTCGGGCTGCCCTTCCGTCAGGCGGCAGGCATCGGTCTCATGACCGTCATCGCTACGTCGAGCGTCGTCTCGGCGCAACGCGCCGGTGACGGCACCATCAACCTCCGCCTCGGCATCGTCCTCGAGATCGCGACAACGCTCGGTGGCCTCGCCGGTGGGCTCACGGCGCTCTGGCTGTCGCAGCGGACGCTGCGCACCATGTTCGGACTCGTCGCGCTCGGTATCGCGGGCGTCATGTTCAGCCAGATGAACAAGCGCGACGCCCTGCCCGAGGGCGACACCGACACCGGCTGGCTCGGCGGTGAGTTCTACTCGACCGAGCGACGACGGATGACCCTTTACCGCGTACACCGCCTGCCGGTGGCGCTCGGGATGTCCTTCATCGCCGGCAACGTGTCGGGTCTGCTCGGCATCGGTGGCGGCATCCTCAAGGTGCCGGTGCTCACGTC
Source organism: uncultured Luteitalea sp. (assembly GCA_964422175.1). Classification (GTDB taxonomy): domain Bacteria; phylum Acidobacteriota; class Vicinamibacteria; order Vicinamibacterales; family Vicinamibacteraceae; genus Luteitalea. Next base: position 6,704 of record CAYRAE010000037.1, read on the forward strand.
GTGGTGCGGCGTGCCGCTGCGCGTGGCGGCTACCACGAGCTCGCTCATGATCGGCGTCACGGCCGCAGCATCGGCGCCGATCTACTACGCCGCGGGCGAGATCCTGCCGCAGTTCGCAGCGGCTTCGGTGCTCGGCGTGATGATCGGCACGCGCGCCGGCTTCTGGGTCGCCGATCGCACGAAAGTGGCAGGCCTCAAGATCATGCTCGGCTGCGTGCTCATCTTCGCGGCCCTCATGATGCTGGTGCGCGCATGACGACGAGCGAATTCGAACGGCTGCTGGGACGCACGCTGTGGGTTGGCGTGGTGGTGAGCACCACGTTGCTCGCCGTGGGCCTGGTCCTCTCGATGACCATGCCGGGACTGGCTGCCGATCGCCTCCTCGACGCCGGGCTCGTCCTGCTGATGGCCACGCCCATGGCGCGCGTGTTGCTCTCCTGCGTCGAGTACGCCCGCGAGCGCGACTGGTTCTTCGCCATCGCCGCATTCGGCGTCGTGGCGGTGCTCGCCATCACCGTGTGGACCGCGTGGCAGCGATAGATCGCAGTACGCCCTCGCGCAGGGACTCCGAGAGTCGCGGGAAGTCGGCCACCACCGTGGTCATCGCGGCGCGATCGAGTCCGTAGAGTCCGGCCGCCGCCGTCTGCAGCGCGATGAACGCGTCAGCATCGTCTGACGCGCGGAGAAGACGTGTCGCGAGACGCACGACGCGGCGGCGTCTGGCGTCGCGTGTCGGGACGAGCGGGACGGGCAGGTGCGCGATGAGGCGCGTGGTGACGTGCGAGGCGAGGAACCGGCGCACGAACCAGTCGGCCACGAGGCTGTTGAGCATCCCGCAGAGATACACCTGCGCCGACAGCGGTACGCGCGTGCGCAGGCAGAACAGCGTGTGCGTCGACACGCACCCCGGCGGCAGCAGCGCGCAGATCAGCGATCGCGTGTTGGTCGCCGAGGAGACGTCGCGATAGGCGAGCCGCCAGTGTTCCCACGGCGTGTCAGGCAGTGTGCGTGTCGCGTCTGCCGCCGCGATCCACGGTGTGTCTGGCGGCCGAACGGCGAACGGCTGCACGTGCTTGCCGTCGACGACATGGAGGGCGTCGACGGCACCGACAGGGCCGTCGCGAAAGAGATGGCGATCCTCTGTGGCGTTCAACTCCCTGCCGAAGCGCAGTCGCCACTCGCCGCCGAGTCGTGGCGCCTGGATCAGGCGTTCGAGCACCGACAGTTCGGCGGCCGACCGCAGGGACGGGATCGCCTCCGACTCACCGCTGGCCCTCCGGAGCAGCCCGCGCGTCAGCAGACGCGGTTCCGCGCCCGACGTCGGGGCGCGGCGGCGACCGGACGTCGATTCGCCCTCGTCGACCAGTACGGCAGTCGTCGCGGATCCCTGCTGTCCCGTGACGGCGACGATGCGCATGGAGCGATGGATGGGGAAGAGCGCATCGCGGTTGTCGACGATGGTGAGGCGATCGACGTCAGCGCGATCGAACAGATGCCGGCGCAGCGCCGCGGCGCCGTGATCGGCGAGGATGCCGCCCGGCAACAGACACCCGATGCGGCCGCCCGTGCGCACGAGCTGCAGCATCCGCTCCAGGAACAGTTGATAGCTGTTCACGTGACCGCCGGTGTCGCGATACACGCCGCTCCTGTGTACGAAGCGCATGAGCGGCGCGATATCGCTGCGCCGCTCCGCGCGGTCCTTCGTGGTGCCGAGGTCGCCGCGGAGCATCTCCCATGGCGGGTTGGCGATCACGGCATCGAAGCCGCCGCGACCCGTCTCGAAGATCTCGGGGAATTCAAGACTCCAGTGCAGGCACTGTTCCGATCGCGCCGTTGCCTGCCACCGCTCCGCATGCGCCGCTACACGCCCTTCCGTACTGGCGACCCCTTCGGCAGTACGAATGAGTCCCGCAGGGGCGACCTTTGTGGTCGCCCGTCCAGCGCGCAGCGCATCATCGACCGCACGCCACACGCCCTGCGCCGGCGGCTCGTCCAGCATGACGGCGCCGCACCAGGCGTCGGCTCGCGCACGCCACGCAGACATGCCGTCGCGTCGGTGCAGCTCGTGCAGGGTGCGCGTCTTGTCGTGCGCGTCGTCGGCCGAGAGAGTGGGACGAGCCGCGAGCGCCGCGAGCAGCGGCCCGACTTCACCGGCTTCGTGATGCCACTGTTCGAGGTCGAACAAGGTGAGCTGCGACTGGTTGCTGCGTGATGGTGTGCGCGATGCCGACGGAGATCTCGCGAGGATCGTCGCCGGAGAGACACCGACGAGACTGTTGCCGACGCAGAGGTGCGCGTCCAGCCACGTGAGCGGACGGTCGCGTGCCAGTGACTGCAACCAGAGCGACAGGCGCGCCACCTGCACCGCGCGAGCGTTGATGTCGACGCCGTAGAGGCATTGCTCCGCCACGCGTCGCGGCAGCGACTCGCGTTCGTCGCGGGGGACGTCGAGCGGCCCTCCGCGGCCCTCGCGGACCCATGCCGCTTCGACAGCCGATACGAGATGGCGATGCGCGCTGGCCAGCAGCGCCCCGCTGCCCATCGCGGGATCGAGGACGCGCAACGCGAGGATCTGTTCGGCGCTGGCCGAACGCACGAGCGGATCGAGCGTGCGTTCCACGATGGTGTCGGCCATCTCCGGTGGCGTGTAGAACGCGCCCGTCCGCTTGCGCAGGAGCTCCGGGCCGGCGGCCCCGGACGCCGGAGACAGCAGCCGCTCGTACAGCGTGCCGAGCTGGTCCACACCGAGTTGCGCGAAGTCGATCGTGTCGCCGCCGCCGGGTGCGCACGTGAGCGACGTCAGCATCGCTCCGAGGATCTCGTCGGAGATGCGCGACCCGCGCCTGGCCACGAGCGTGCCCGCGAAGAGCGGGCCGTTCAGCGCGCCGATCCTGACGTCGCCGAGCTGCATGCCGTCGCGACCCGCCCGTCCGATGGCGACGAGACTTTCGTGGACTCCTGTCGGCGTGCGGCGCCGGGCCCGACACTCTCGCGCCAGCGTCGCGAACGAATAGCTGCGCCTGTACGCGGGATGCCACATGGGAGCGAGTGCGCGCGACTCGGCGAACAGCAGGAAGAGCCATTGGAACACGAGCGTCACGTGCGCATCGCGATCGCCGGCCGCGTGGCGATCGAGCTGCGTGAGTGTGTCGAGGACGCCGTCCCGGAGCGCCCGCGTGCTGCCCGTGCGTTCGTGCGTGCTCGAGGCGATCAGGCGCTCGATGAGCGGTCCGCCGTGAGAACGGGTGGTGCGCTCCAGCGCACCCGGCTGAGTCATGAGCCACAGCGCCTGCCATACGCGCGCGTCGATGGCGGCGTGCGTGAGGTCGACGCCGATGTGTACGCGCGTGAACGGCCGGGTGGCGTCGTACCACCGCCACGTGAGGCCGTTGCAGACGGCGACCCAGGGCGTGCCACGCTCCGCACCTGCCCGTGTGGCAGCGCGTTGGAGTCCCTCCTGCGACATCCCCCACGGCATCGTCAGAATCGTCTGCGAGAGTGTGCCCAGCGAGGCGGGCGCCTCGCGCATAGGGACGCCGCCGACGATGACGGGGCTGTCGTCGCCGGGCGTCCAGCCGAGAGCTTCCGCGCAGGGCCTGACGAGATGCCACCAGACAGCCGTCGCTCCGCTCGCCGGGCCGAGCAGTTCCGCCGCCGCGCGCCACGTTCGGGCGCACCGGTGCATCGCGCGCGTGGCGGCCTCTTCGTGGGCGGCGTGCATCAGCGCGGAGGAGAGATGTCGCTCCATCACTCGCGACCAGACGCGTCCGCCCGTCAGCCATGGCGCGCTCATCGCCGTTGCACTACTGCGCGTGCGGCCGACGCCACTGCAGACGAGAGCGCGTCGACGTCCACGGGCCGGTCGCGTCGCACCAGCACGGCCGACGGCACGATGCTCGCCGCCAGCGTGTCTCCCACGGGCGCAACGGAGTCGACGTCACGCCCTGCCATCGCGTCGGCGAACAGATCGCCCCTGTCGCGCGCCGCCGCGGCCTGCGCCGATCGGCCTGCATCGCGTTGCCACTCGCTTACACGAAGCGCAAGGCATCTCGCCCGCGCCAACAGCACGTCGAGCTCGTCTCGCCAACGCCGGGGTCGCGAGTCGCGGGCCGGCGGCGTCTGCTGCCCTGCGAACACCAACACGGGTACGCGCGACGTCGACAACTCCGCCTCGCCTGACACCTGCAGCACACCGGCACAGAGCGTGGTCGTGTCTTCATCGAGTCCCAGTCGTGCGATGGTGCGCCGCCACCGGCCACGGCGCAGGGCGCACACGGCCACGTACGTGCGAGGCGCGCTCGGCGCCGGTCTGCGCTCGAGTGCGCCGGCAGCGACAGCCGTCCTCCTGCACCGGGACGCCGTGTGTGTCTCGAGCCACGAGTTGTCGCTCTCGGCGCGTACCCTGAGCCGATCCAGTGCCTCCATGTCTTCGATCGTGCCGCTCGTCATCACGACGGTGTGGACGCGACGCGTCTGCCCGTAGCGATCCACGCGGCCGGTGCGCTGCTCGAGCGCCCGCCGCGACGGGGGCATCTCCGCATGAACGACGAGACGGCACGTCTCGTGGAGATTGAGGCCTTCCGCCGAGGCGTCGGTGGTGACCAGCACGCGTGCACGTCCCTCGACGAACGCCGCGATCGCCTCGGATCGCAGCGCGTCCGGCAATCCACCATGGATCACGATCGGGTCGTGTGCCGCCAGCCGCGTGCGCAACGCGCGCAACGTGTCGACGTACGACGTGAAGATCACGACCGGCTCCCGGCAACGCCTGACGAGACGCGCGACGGTCTCGAGCTTGCGGCCGGCAGGCGGGAGTGCGCGCGCGGCATCCAGCAGCGCCGCAAGGGCGTGCCGCTCCGCACCCTCGTCCTCCCACGCCCGTCGTCTCATCAGCTCATCGTCTCTGTCGTCTTCGGTCTGGTCGAAGAGGCCGATGAGTCCCGGTTCCGCCGGCGCGTCCTGCCCCAGCACGAGCAGGCGGCGTTCGAGCGATCGCACCAGAGCGGCGGGACACGATGAGGCGCGGCGTCGCAACACGAGCGCGGGCAGCAGGCCTGCCGCGTCGGACTCGTGGCGTGCGCGAGCGACATACTCGTCGAGTCGCGTGCACAGCGTGCGGTGTGATGCGTCAAGTCGTACGTCCAGGAACCGTGTTCGCCTGGGCATACGGCCCATCAGTGCGGCGTCGCGTCGCACGACGGCCATGGGCGTCTCGCCGGACCTCGCCCCGATCGTGCGCAGGCAGACGGCGCCAGCGGTACCCGCGGCGGTTGGCGTGGCGGTGAGCAGGAGGACGCGCGTGCTCGACATCGCCACGCGAGACACGGCGGTGAGGCGTGCGGTGCCTGGTGCGCAGGCGTGTGCCTCGTCCACCACCAGCAGCGTCCAGCGCGTGCGACCCAGCAGGTCGATGACGTCAGGCTGTCGCAACAGGTCGATCGACACGAGCCAGCACGTGCCTGCGCGTGAGGCGTCGACGGCGCGCCGCGGGAGCGCGGCCTCGATGCGGAGGGCGGCGGCATCGAGCACCGACGCGTGGATGCACGCCCGACGGCGCAGCTCAGCCGTCCACTGCGCGACAAGGCTCGCAGGACAGACGACGAGCGTGACCGCGTCTGGCTCGCGCGCGTGGATCTCGTGAAGCAGGAGGGCGGCCTGCACCGTCTTGCCCATGCCGACGTCATCGGCAAGCAGCACGCGACGATGGTGGCCCGAGAGCACCATGATGCTCGGCACGTACTGCCAGGCGAGATGCGTGAGTGGCAGTCGTGCCGCGTGCGACGGCCACCATGATGGAGGCTCGCGCGCGCCATCGAGCGCGAGGTGCATCCACGTGCGGCGCGAGACCAGACGCAGCGCTGCACGCTCCTGCGTCACCTCATCGGGTGGCGATGCGATGAGTCGCGGCAGCTCCGCATCCTGCGCGAGCCGCCACGAGACGTGGCCGTCGCGTTCCGATCGATCGAGCACGCGCCACCTGCGCGCCCGACACCACACGCGCGCCGGCACGCGCGAGTCGAGTGTCGATTCCCGTGACGCTGTCGCTGTGTGCAGCATCTGCCATCTCCCGGATGCGCGAGGTTGCACATCCTGCGATCGTCAGCGCGCGATCGTGAGACTTCAGGGCGAAATCACGAAGATCGCGCGAGACGCGTGAGATGACGGTGCAATTGAAATGCCGGGAATGCCGCGATGCCGGGAATGCAGACGAACGGGCTTCCGCCTTCGAGCAAACGTGCTACGGCGTGACCGTCCGTTCCATCCGTGAGTCGTTGGTCGTCCGTAAGCCGTAAGCCGTAAGCCGTAAGCCCTGAGCCCTGAGCCCTACGCTGTCCGCTCGTACGTCGCCGTCACTGACGTCCGGATGCCGCCGCGGGGCGTGAAGTCGCCGATGACAGTCATGCGGATCGGGGCACACGCGGCAA
>CAYRAE010000037.1:13228-16885 GCA_964422175.1 uncultured Luteitalea sp.
AGCACCTGTTCCTCGAAGCACCACGAAAAAGGCCCTGCAATGCGCAGGGCCTTTTTTCATTCACGCGCCGGTCAAGCCAGGCGCCTGGGTGTGGATGCCGCCCTGCATTCCCGGCATTCGGCATTCGGCATTCGTCACGCGGCGGTGATTCGCGTGAGCCGCGGGAACGTCAGCGTGAAGCGGCTGCCCTCGCCGACGACGCTCGTGACGCGGATTGTGCCGCCGAGCTGCTCGACGATCTTGCGCGAAATCGCCAGACCCAGCCCGAGCCCGCGGCGCTTGGTGGTGACGAAGTCCTCGAAGATCGCCTGGATGCGATCGTCGGGAATACCGCAGCCCGTGTCGCACACGCGCATGCGCACCGGCCCCTCGTCGCCATCCACCTCCAACCAGACGCGTCCGCCGGGCGGCGTCGCCTGCAGCGCGTTGAGCACCAGGTTGCGCAGCACGCGGCCGAGCGCGAAGAGATCGCCTTCGATGAACAGTGGCGTCTCGGGCATCGCGCCGCTCTCGATCGTCACGCCCGCAACGGATGCCTGCGCTTCCATGCGCTCCACGACATCGAGCATCAGCTTGCCGGCGTCGATGGGGAACTTCTCGAGCGGGATGGGACGCGCCAGGTTGCGCAGGTCCTCGAACGTGCGCTGAATCGTCGAGAACTCGCGCTTCACGAGACGTGCGAACGTCGCCCGATACTCCGCATCGTCGTGCATCTGCAGCACGAGCTTGCAGTTGTTGTTGATGTTCTGGATCGGGTGCGAGAGATCGTGGACCAGGCCCGCGGCGATGCGGCCGAACATCGCCTGGCGTTCCTGGCGGATCGCGGCCTGCTGCAACTCGCCCAACCTGTCGGCCATCGCGTTGAAGGCATCGCCCAGCAGCCGGAACTCATCGTCTCGCGTGATGTGGACGCGCCGATCGAGATCGCCGTCGCCGATGCCGCGGATACCGGCGAGGAGGTCCGAGATCGGGCGCAGCAGCGAGCGGCCGAACGCAACGCCGATGGCGATGTTGGCCAGCAGCGCGAGCGTCACGAACAGCAGGAGCTGACGTTCCAGGCGGCGCGCCGGCGCGAACGCATCCTCGACGGGTTGTTCGATGATGACGCGCCAGCCGAAGCGCGGAAGTGGTTCGGTGGAGACGCCCACCACGTCGACGTCGTCGAAGCGGCGGTAGCGCGCCTGTGTAGTGGCGGTGAGCGCATGTGCGCCGATGCGTTCGCCGCGCGCGATGCGCGTCTTGCCGCGCTGCCGGCCGTCGGCGATGATGCGGCCGGTTTCGTCGACGAGGAACGCGCGTCCGCTCGTCCCCACCTTGACGTTGTCGACCACGCGCCACAGTTCCTCCAGGCGGAGCTCGGCGACGAGATACGGCGCGAGCGAATCGTCGAGGCGCAGCGTCATGCGCGATCGCGGCAACTGATCGGAGTCGAGGTCGACGGGCAGCAGCGTGATCGACGCCGTCGGCAGCTCCGCGAGCGGAGACGTCGACTCGCCGCCGATGTCGCTCGTCGCGATGGGAACGCCCCTGGCGTCGTACAGCGTCAGCGATCGGATCTCTCGCGCGGCCGTCACGTGGTTGAACAACACGCGCTGCTGCTGAACGTGCGTGAGACCGACGCCGGAGAGATCGGCGGCGGCGGAGCGGACGAGGCGTTCTGTCGACCGGAGGTAGAGGTCGATCGTGTCTGCCGCGCGCGCCGCGATCGCGGCGTGGTTCTCCATCACCGACTGGCTCGTCGTGGCGCGCAGCGTCCACCCGGCCACGACGCCGAAGATCACCAGCGGCACGATCGCCGCCGTCGTCACGAGCATCGCCATCCGGCGCGTGATCGGGATCACGGTGAGTCGGTCTCCACTTTCCAGAGAGGAAGCGACAGGAGGACGTCGCCGGTCTGGTCGGAGGGGACCGTGACGCGACGGCCCACGGCGCGGCTCGCTTCCTGCCAGAAGAGAGACACGGCAGGCGGATCCTCGATGAGGACGCGATGGAGATCGGCGACCGCCGCGATGAGAGCGTCGTCACTCGTCGCGGCGCGCACGCGTTCGGCGGCGGCGGCGGCGGCCGTGTAGCCATTGTCGACCACGCGCTGACGCGTGTGCGCGCCGAAGTGCTCGTAGGGCAGCGTGAGTCCGTATCCACTCACGAGCGGCGACACGAACGTCTCGAACTCGCCTCGGGCCAGGCGCGGCGCGAGGGCCGGCAGTTCGAGCGCCTCGATGTCGAGCGCCACGCCGATGTCGCCGTACGCCTGCTGCAGCCGGCCCGCCACGCGCAGCATCATCGGGTTGTTCAGCACGAGACAGGCGATGCGAAAGCGCGGGGCGACGCGGGTGCGCGACGCATGGCGAGTCAATCCCGCGGCGTCGAGGAGCCGCTCGGCCTCCTCGCGGTCCACGCGCAGGAACGCGGCGTCGGCTGCGTGCGGCTGCGACCAGTGCTGGTGCCACAGGATGTCCGCCGCGGGCACGCCCATGCCTTCGGCGACCTCATCGACGAGCGCCACGCGATCGACGGCCGTGTTCAGCGCCAGACGGACCTCGCGGCGCGCGAGAATCGGGTGGCGATGGTTGATGCCGAAGGTCACCACGTATGGCTTGACGTGCGGGAAGACGTGCACGCCGTCTTCGGCTTCGAGCACGCGTCTGACGTCGCTCGGACTCTCGTAGAGCACGTCGACGTCCTCGCGCAGCAGCGCCGCCACTGCCGCGCGCGCCGTATCGAAGCGCTTGACGGCGATGCGGCCGATCGCGGGCGCGGGATGTCCCGGCTGCGGGACCGAGGAGAACGTCGGCTCTGCGGCCTCCGGGTCGTCGAGACGATAGAGGCCGGCATCGATGGCGGGCCACACCGAGAGCGAGTCGAGCAGGAGGCTGGTGGGTCGCGCGAGACGCACGTCGATCGTGTCGGGTCCGGTCTCGACGACGCTCGTCACGTCCCAGATCCCCGCACGGCTGTCGCTCGCCGCTACCGCCTCACGTATCAGCGAGACGATGTCCGCGGTGGTCGCGGGCCGCTGCGCGTCGACGAGTCGCAGGCCCTGGCGGATCCTGAACGTCCACGTCAGCCCGTCGGCCGACGCGCTCCACGATTCGATGACGTCGGGTTGCGGCCTGCCCGTCTGGTCTGGCCGGATCAACCGCGCACTCGTGAGGCTGTAGATCAGGGGGCCGAGCGGGACACCCGCGCCAGGCACGGCGATGATGACGTGCGCCGGACGCGACGGCGCGGTCGTCGAACGGCTGCAGCCGGCAAGGCTGGCAGCGAGCACCAGGCACGCCAGTGCCACGGGCGTGACGTGACGCCCTGCGTCGCGAGGTCCGGTGGGGAGGGCAGCGGGCGCGATCACGACAGCATGCAACGGAGCCCCGTCTCGATGGGGATGCCGTCGCTGCTTGTATCACAAACGCGCCCGCACGCATGAGGTGGAGCCCTTCCGGGCTCCACCGGAATTTCAAGATTGCGGAACTTCAGAATTGGCTTGCCACCGCCAACCTTCGACGCGAATTCATCCCTGCTTCTTCTCGGGATCCTGCTTGGGCTCGGGCTGCTCGTAGGGATAGTCGATCAGGAGCGGGCAGAACGGCTTCTCGCGGGTGACACCGCGTTTGATGACACGGATCGTCATGACAGTCCTCGTTCACGCAACCGGGCTCG
>CAYRAE010000038.1:0-16626 GCA_964422175.1 uncultured Luteitalea sp.
TCATCCGCGGCACGAGGTCGGCCAGCACCGCGTCGTCCACGCCCACGATCACGGCACCATCGAACGGAACCGTGTTGGCGAACGTCACGAACGCGTCGAGCGCGCGTTCGAAGGTGCCGTAGTGATCGAGATGCTCGCGATCGACGTTCGTGATCACGCTGATCGCGGGCGAGAGCTTCAGGAACGAGCCGTCACTCTCGTCGGCTTCGGCCACGATCACGTCGCCGCCGCCGAGGCGTGCATTGCTGCCGAATGCGCTGAGGCGGCCGCCGATGACGGCCGTCGGATCCAGTCCGGCGCGTTCGAGCATCAGCGCGACCATCGACGTGGTGGTGGTCTTGCCGTGCGCGCCGCCGATCGCCACGCCGATGCGGCGCAACCGCATCAACTCGGCGAGCATCTCCGCGCGCGCGATCACCGGGATCCCACGCCTGCGCGCGTCCACGATCTCCGGGTTGTCCTCGCGGGCCGCCGACGTCACCACCACCACCGACGCATCACCGAGGTGATCCGCGGCGTGTCCCTCGTGGATGCGCGCGCCCATCGACGCGAGCCGTCGCGTGATGTCGGTGCTGCGCGCATCGGATCCGCTCACGCGATAGCCGAGGTTCACGAGCAGTTCGGCGATGCCGCTCATGCCGATGCCCCCGATGCCGACGAAATGCACGTGACGGGTCTCGGTGGCCATGTCAGTGGCCCCCCGCCATCAGGGCTTCGGCACGCGCGGCGATCACGTCAGCCGCGTCCGGCCGCGCCAGCCCGCGCGCGCGCGCGGCCATCGCCTGGCGTCTCTCGTCGTCGGTGAGCAGCGCGCGCAGTTCGGCGGCGAGCCGCTCGCCGGTGAGCGCGGTTTCCTCGAGCATCACGGCCGCGCCCGCCGCTTCGAGCGTGCGGGCGTTGGCGCGTTGGTGATCGTCGGTGGCGTGCGGGAACGGGATGAGGATGCCCACGCGGCCCGCGGCCGTGAGTTCGGCGAGCGTGGTGGCGCCGGCCCTGCACACCACCACGTCGGCCGCGGCCATCTGGTGCGGCATGTCGTCGATGAACGCGCGCACGTCGGCCTCGACGCCGGCCGCCGCGTATCCGGCCTTCACCGCTTCGAGATCGCGCACTCCCGTCTGGTGCACGATGGCACACGAGCCCTGTATGTCACGTACATGCGTCGCTGCCGCCACCATCGCCTGATTGATCGCGTGTGCACCCTGTGACCCTCCGAAGACGAGGACCCTCCGTTCACCGCCACTCGCGGCCGGCCGTGGACCGATGGCGAGGAACGCCTCGCGCACGGGGTTGCCGGACACGAACCCGTGTCCATGGAAGAAGCGCAGCGACGACTCGTACGTGACGGCTGCCGCGTCGACGAGCCGGGCCAGCCACCTGTTGGTGAGGCCGGGCGTCGCGTTCTGCTCGAGCAGGAGCGTGGGGATGCCGCGGGCTGCCGCCAGCGCGACGACGGGGCCGGAGCTGTAGCCGCCCACGCCGATCACGAGATCGGGGCGGCGGCGCGACAGGGCCTGCCACGCGTCGAAGGCGCTGAGCGGAAGCAGCCCCACGCCGCGCGCGACGGCCCCCGCGCTCTTGCCCTTCAGTCCCGCGCTCCTGATCACGTCCAGTTCGAAACCCTCCTGCGGCACCACCCGCGCCTCGATGCCGCGCGCGGTCCCGACGAAACTCACCACCGTACGCCCGTCGCGCCGGCGCAGCGCGTGCGCCACGGACAGCCCCGGGTACAGGTGTCCCCCCGTACCGCCCCCCGCGATCACCACGCGGCGTCCCCGTCCCTCATCGGTGCGTGCATCCACGTCGTCACGCATCGATTGCCGCGTGCTGCGACACGTTGAGGAGGATGCCGAGCCCGATCAGGTTGACCAGCATCGACGACCCTCCCGCGCTCACGAACGGCAGCGGCAGGCCCTTGGTGGGCAGCAGGCCCAGCACCACGCTGATGTTGATGAGGCCCTGCACGGCCATCATCGTGGTCAGTCCGATCGCGAGGAACGCACCGAAGCGGTCCTGCGCGTTGGCGGCGATGCGCAGGCCGCGCCATGCGATGACGAGGAGCGCGAGGAGTACCGCCGTCGCACCCATCAGCCCCGTCTCCTCGGAAATCACCGCGTAGATGAAGTCGGTCTGCGGCTCCGGCAGGAAGCGGGCCTTCTGCACGCCTTCCATGAGGCCGCGTCCGAACATGCCACCGGTTCCCACGGCGATGAGCGACTGGATCACCTGGAAGCCGCTCCCGAGCGGGTCGGCCCACGGGTCGAGGAACGCCAGCACGCGCGCGCGCCGGTACGGAACCGTCCACACGAGCAGGTAGACCACCGGCGCCGCAGCCAGCGCGGAGAGCCCGAGATACTGCAGGCTCAACCCCGCCGCGAACAGCATCGTGAACGCCACGATGCAGATCGAGATGGTGGTGCCCAGGTCGGGCTGATAGAGGATCAGCACCGCCATCGCGCCGAGCACGCCACCCACCGGCACGAGCACGCTCCGCATGTCGTTGACGCGGTCCATGCGCTGGCTGAGGAGCCGCGCCACGAACAGGATCACGGCCAGCTTGGCGAACTCCGACGGCTGGATGCCGACGCTGCCGACGCCCAGCCACCGCACGGCACCCTTCACGCTGTGCCCCAGGCCGGCCAGTTTCATCAGCGCGAGCAGCACGAGGGCCGCGAAGACGCCGCCCAGCGCGGCGTTGATCACCGTCGAGTGCTGCCACACGCGGTAGTCCACGCGCATCACGACCACGGTGAGCAGACCGCCGAGCAATGCCCACGTCGCCTGACGCGCCAGCAGCTGCGCCGACGCGGCGTCGATCGATCGGCCGGCCAGTGCGCTGTAGACCATCACTACGCTCACGCACACGAGGAAGAAGGCGGCCGCGAACAGCCACTTGTCAGACTTCAGCTTGCGAGCCATGACCCTCCCCTCTAAAGCCGCGGCGCGATGCGCCCGAAACGATGGGGTGCGGAACGAACGATGAGCAGCCAGCAGTCATCAGCAGACGTACGGGCCGAGACACCGACCTCGCAGACCGGGGCAGCCTGCGTTCCCAGCGGCCAGTTCTTGACCGCGTCACGCCTGCTGATGACTGCTCGCCACTCACGCGTTCCGCACCTCCCGTGCGCCATCGCCGGACGCGAGTCGCACCGCGATGGCCTTGAATGCGCGACCACGATCCGCGTAGTCGCTGAACATGTCGAAGCTCGCGCACGCAGGCGCGAGCAGCACCACACCACCTTCGCGCCGCTGCGCGAGGGCTCCGATGACGGCGTCGTCGAGCGAAGACGCACGCGTCACCGGCACGAACGGCAGGAGCGATCGTTCGACCAGCGGCGCCGATTCGCCGATGGCCACGACGGACCCGCCGCGCGCCCGCAACGGCGGGCCGAGACGTCCGAGATCGCCGCCCTTGTACACACCACCGACGATGGCCGTCACCGGCACGTCGAACGCCTCGACGGCCATGAGCGCCGCTTCGACGTTGGTGGCCTTCGAGTCGTTGTAGAAGCGGGTCGCGCCGATCGCCGTCACGTACTCGAGCGCGTGCTCGAGCCCCGTGAACCCCTCGACGGCCTGCGTCATCTGCGCGCCTGACACGCCAGCCAGATCCGCGACGGCGCACGCCGCCATCACGTTGCCGAGCATGTGACGCCCCGTGAGCTTCACGGCCGCCACAGGCACCAGCGGTTCGGTGGGCTCGCGCGATCGACGCCTGGCGATGACGTCGCCGGCGATGCCCACGCCGTCCTCCACATCGAGGTCGGCGCCGAACGCCACCAGGCGCGTACCCGATCGCGAGGCGTGCGCCGTGATGCGCGCGTCCGACGCAGGCACCACCGCCCAATCCTCGGGCCCCTGGTTCTCGAACACGCGGGCCTTCGCGCGCTCGTACGCGTCTTCGGTCTCGTGGCGATCGAGATGGTCCGGCGAGAAGTTGAGCCACGCCGCGATGTGCGGGTGATAGCGCTCGATGGTCTCGAGCTGGAAGCTGCTCGTCTCCACGACGTGCCACGTCGCGGGCGTCGACGCCTCGACGAGCGCCGAGAGCGGCACGCCGATGTTGCCGCCGACGAGCACGGGCTGTCCCGACGCTTCGATCATCCGGCCCACCAGCGTCGTCGTCGTGGACTTCCCCTTCGAACCCGTGATCGCGATCACCGGGCCCGCCAGGAACGAGGAGGCGAACTCCAGCTCCCCGATCACCTGCACGCCACGCGCACGCGCGGCCTGCAACAGCGGCGCGTCAGTCCGCACGCCGGGACTCACCACCACGAGCGTCGCCTCGTCCGGCACGTCGGCGGGCATCGGCCCGAGCTGCAGCGTCGCGCCGATCGCGTCGAGCGCGTCACGCTCCGCCAGATCCGTCCTGGCGTCGATCAGCGTCACGCGCCCTCCACGACGCACGACGAGCGTGCCGGCGGCCAGACCGCTCCGGCCTCCACCCACCACCGCCACGTGGCGCCCGCTGACGTCGATCGCGTGCATCGTCATCGCAGCTTGAGCGTGGTGAGGCTGAACAGCGCGCAGACGATCGCGATGATCAGGAAGCGGGTGATGACCTTCGGCTCGCTCCAGCCAATGAGCTCGAAGTGGTGATGCAGCGGCGCCATCCTGAAGATGCGCTTGCCGCGGAGCTTGAAGGAACCGACCTGCAGGATGACCGACGCGGCTTCGAGCACGAACACGCCGCCGACGATCACGAGCAGCAGTTCCTGCTTGATCAGAATCGCAACCGTACCGAGCGCGCCGCCGAGCGCGAGCGACCCGACGTCGCCCATGAAGATCTCGGCCGGGTACGAGTTGAACCAGAGGAACCCGAGGCTCGCGCCCACCAGCGCACCACAGAACACGGTGAGCTCCGCTGCGGGAGCAAAGCGTACGAGCAGCAGGTAGTCGGCGAGCACGCGATGCCCGGTCACATACGCGAGCGCGGTGAACGCCGCCGCCGCAACGGCGAAGCAGCTGATTGCGAGTCCGTCGAGTCCGTCGGTGAGGTTCACCGCGTTGGACGCCCCCACGAGTACGAGCACCGCGAACGGCACGTACAGCAGGCCGAGATCCGGAATCAGATCCTTGAAGAACGGGAAGATCAGCCGCGTGTTGTAGAGGCCCTTGTTCGCGAGAACGATGAGCGCCACGCCGACGAGGAGCGCCACGACGATCTGACCGCCCATCTTGTAGCGCGGCAGCAGGCCGTGGTGGTTCCGGCGCGTGACCTTCAGGTAATCGTCGACGAACCCGATCGCCCCGAATCCGGCCGTGGCGAGCACGGCGATCCAGATGTACGCGTTGGTGAGATCGGCCCACAACAACGTCGGCACGATCGACGCCGCCAGGATCAGCAGCCCGCCCATCGTCGGCGTCCCGGCCTTCGGCCTGTGGCTCTCCGGCCCTTCGTGGCGGATCACCTGCCCGATCTGGAACTCGCGCAGCTTGCGAATCAGCAGGCCGCCGAACGCCAGACTGATGACGAGCGCCGTGATGCTTGCCGCGGCCGTCCTGAACGTGATGTACCGCGTGACGTTCAGGATCGAGAACGTGTCGTGGAAGCGGAACAGGAGGTGGAACAGCATCAGCGCGTCCCCTCCGTGAGTGCCTGCACGACGGCTTCCATCCGGATGCCGCGCGAGCCCTTCACGAGCACCGTGTCGCCGGCGCGCACGATCGAACGCGCCAGTTCCGCTGCGGCAGCGCTGTCGGCCACGTGATGCACGATGCTCACGCCCGCCGCGTGCGCCGCATGCGCCAGTGCCCCGGCAGGCGATCCACCGACGGCGACGACCGCCGCGACACCCGCGTCACCCGCGACAGTTCCGCACTCCGCGTGCAGGCGTTCGCTGAAGTCGCCCAGTTCCAGCATCTCGCCGAGCACCGCCACGTGTCGGCCCGGCATCGCGCCCAGCGTGTGCAGCGCGCGCGTCAGCGCCGACGGACTGGAGTTGTAGGCATCGTCGATGACCGTCCAGCCGGCATCGGTGCGCACCACTTCACCGCGGTGCGACGCGGGGGCGAGGCTCGCCACACCGGCCACGATGTCGTCGGCGGGCAGCCCCGCGGACAGCGCGACGGCGGACGCCGCGGCGATGTTGGCGAGGTTCGCCGTCCCCAGCAGGCGCGTCTCGATCGTGCGCACGTCGCCACGCAGAGACAGGCTCGCCCTCGTTCCGTCGAAGCCGCGCGGTTCGATCGACGCGATCGCCACGTCGGCGGGCACGTCCACGCCGAACGTGATCACCTGACCGGCGAAGCCGGCCGCGCGTGCAATCACGCGCGAATCCGCGGCGTTGGCGATGAACACGTCGCTGGCGACAGCGCCGTCGAGGATTTCCGCCTTGGCCTCGGCAATCGCGTCGACCGACGAGAAGAAGCCGATGTGCGCGTCGCCGACGTTCGTCCAGACACGCACCTGGGGCTCGGCGATCGACACCAGCCTGCTGATCTCGCCCGCACCGCTCATGCCGAGCTCGACGACGGCCCACGCCGGTGCCGTGTGCAGTTCGAACAACGACAGCGGCAGCCCGATGTGGTTGTTCAGGTTGCCGCGATTGCGGAACGTCGTGAAGCGCTGCGCGAGCAGCGTCGCCGTGATCTCCTTGGTCGTCGTCTTGCCGGCGCTTCCGGTGATCGCCACCACCGTCGAGCCGGCGCGGCGGCGGATCGTGCGCGCCGCGTCCTGCAGACCGATCAGCGTGTCGCCAACGGTGATGACGGGGAGTGTCGTCGACGTGACGGCTGACGCGTCGCTCACGACGACAGCGCCCGCACCTCGCGCAACCGCATCGGCCACGAACGCGTGCCCGTCGAAACGGGGGCCGCGGATCGCGACGAACATGTCGCCCGGCGCGATGGTCCTCGTATCGATCGACACGGTCGGCAACAGACGATCGGCAGGGCCGTGCGCGAGCACGCCGCCGAAGGCAGCGGCCATCTCGGCGGCCGTGAGCGCGAACGGCCCGACGTGCATCACGCGCCTCCCCGCCGGCGGCGCAGTGCCGCGCGCGCCACGCCACCGTCCTCGAACGGCAGCACGCGATCGCCGATGGTCTGCGTGGACTCGTGCCCCTTGCCGGCGATGAGCACTACGTCACCGGGCTGCGCGTCGACGATGGCGCGCGCGATCGCTTCCTCGCGATCGACGATGGCGAGCCATGGCGTCGACTGTACGGCGGCCACCGCCTGTCCGGCGTGGCGCGTCGGGCGCTCGGGCTGCACGAGCCCGCGCTTGATGTCCTCGATGATCGCCGCGGGATCCTCCGAACGCGGGTTGTCCGACGTGAGGATCACGAGGTCGCTCAGTCGCGCGGCCACGGCGCCCATCAGCGGCCGCTTGGTGCGATCGCGATCGCCGCCGCATCCGAACACGGTGACCACGCGCTGCGGGGCCAGCGCGCGCGCCGTCTCCAGCAGATTCCGCAGCGCATCGTCCGTGTGCGCGTAGTCGACGACGACGCTGATGTCGTCGGCGTCAGACGACACCAGTTCGAAGCGTCCCGGCACTGCCTTGACGTTCGCGAGCCCTTCCTCGATCGAGGCCACGGGCACGCCGAGCCCGACAGCCGCGGCGATGACGCCGAGCGCGTTGTACGCGTTCGGGCGTCCGGGCAGGCGCGTGCGCAGGCGCAACGGGCCCGCGGGCGTCCGCACGGTGGCGTCGATGCCCGTGAGCGTGAGCTCGAGCGACGTGGGCCACACGTCGGCTTCGCGCGTGAGCGCGTACGTCACGGGACGGGCGACGAGACCGACGAGCGCATCGGCACGCGGGTCATCGATGTTGATGGCGGCCGGCGCCTCTGGCGGCAGCATCTCGAACAGGCGACGCTTGGCGGCGAAGTACGTCTCCATGTCGCCGTGGTAGTCGAGGTGGTCGCGCGTCAGGTTGGTGAAGATCGCGGCACCGAAGCGCGTGAACGTCACGCGTTCGAGATCGAGCGCGTGCGACGACACCTCCATCGCGCACGCGCGACAGCCCTCGTCGACCATCTGGCGCAGCAGGTGCTGCAGGTCCGGCGCCTCTGGCGTCGTGCGCGCCGAGGCATGCTCCACGGCACCGATGCGATATCCGGTGGTGCCGATGCGGCCACTGGTCCATCCGCACGCCTGGAACACGCCCTCGCACAGGTACATCGACGTCGTCTTGCCGTTGGTACCGGTGACGCCGACGAGCAGCAGGTGATCGCTCGGATGCCTGTAGAACGACGCCGCGAACGCCGCCAGCGCCACGCGGCCGTTGTCGGCCACGATGCACGGCACGCCGGCGTCGGCGACCGCGCGATCGGCGACGATCGCGATCGCGCCGTTCTTCACCGCCTGCCCGACGTACTCGGTGCCGTCGCGCTGCGCGCCGCGAAGCGCCACGAACACGGCGCCCGGCGTGACGGTGCGCGAGTCGTAGGCCACGGCCGTCACGGGCTGCGCCGCGGCGGGCCCGAGCTCGGGCACCTGTAACGGCGTCAGCCGCGCGGTCGCGGCCACGAGATCGTCGAGCGCGTACGCGGTCATCAGCGTCGCTCGCTCCGTTCGATCGGATCCGGATCGACAGGGAATGGGGCGAGATCGAGCACGCACACGCCGCCGTGACCGGCGGGCGCACCTGCAGGCACGCTCTGGCCTGTCACGAACGATCCGGTCCCGCGCAGCCGCGGTTCCCACCCGAGATCGATCAGCGTGCGCACGGCTTCACGGGCACTCGTGCCGGCGAGATCGGGCATCGTGTGCGGCCCGGCTGACGTGAGCGTGGCCTCCGCGACGCGAACGGCGCTGGCCGGTGCGAGCCTCGGACCTCCGGGCCCGCGCGCCACCACGATCGGCGGCTGCCGCTTCACGTTCGGTGCAATCGCGAGGTGGCGCAGCGCGGCGTCGGCGATGCGCTGGAACACGGGCGCGGCCACGGCGCCGCCGTAGTACCCCTTCTTCTTCGGGCTGTCGACCACGACGATCATCGCCACCGCGGGATTGCGCGAGGGGAAGAAGCCGGCCGTCGACGCCATGTACTCCATCACGTACCCGCGCCCGTTCGGATTCAGCTTGCGCGCGGTGCCCGTCTTGGCGGCGAGCGAGTAGCCCTCGATGCGCGCCGACTTGGCCGTGCCCACCTCGACGACCGATTCCATCATCGTGGTGAGCCGCGCAGCGGTTTCCGCCGAGATGGCGCGCCGCACCACTTCGCGCGTCGTCTCCGTGCGCGTGGCACCCGCGATCCTGGCGCGCACGATGCGCGGCTTCAGCAGCTCGCCTCCGTTGGCCACGGCGCCCATCGCCGCCGCCATCTGCAGCGGCGTCACCGCCACGGTATAACCGATGGCCACGCGCGCCAGATCGTGTTCCTTGATCCGCGCGACGGGCATCACGATGCCGCTGCTCTCGGCCGGGAAGTCCCGCGTGGCACGCACGCCGAAGCCGAATCGCTGCACGTACCGCATCAGCCGCTCGGTGCCGAGACGGCTCACGGCCACGCGGGCCGTACCGCAGTTGCTCGACTTGGCGAACACCGTCTCGAACGACGTCACGCCGACCTGCTTCACGTCGGTGATCGGCTTGGCCGATCCGAACCGGCACGGCATCGTCGCGTCGACGATGTCGCGTGGGTTGATGACGCCTTCTTCGAGTGCGGCGGCGGCGGTGAACGTCTTGAAGGTGGACCCGGGTTCGTAGATCGATTCGACGGCGCGGTTCACGCGCGACTGGCGTTCGACGTGGCTGGAGTCGTTGGGGTTGAAGTGCGGCTCGCTCACGAGCGCGAGGATCTCGCCCGTGTGCGGGTCCATCATCACGACGGTGCCTCCGACGGCGCCGTGCTCGTCGACGGCCGCACGCAGCTCGCGCTCGGCGATGTACTGGAGGCCGGAGTCGATCGTCAGCTCGAGCGAGACGCCCGCCGTCGGTTTCTCGCGCAGGCTCGTCGCGAGCACGCGGCGCTGCGCGTCGTGCTGAACGATGAGCGTGCCGCCCGTGCCGCTCACGGCCTTGTCGTGCGTGAGCTCGAGTCCGCCGACGCCCGTGTTGCGCGCATCGACGAACCCGATCAGCGACGAGGCGAGATCGCGATTCGGGTAGTAGCGCCGGCTCTCCTTCATGAAGCCGATGCCGGGCAGATCCTGCGCCGCCACGCGCTGCGCCTCCGAGGGCGTCGCGCGCTTGCGGATGTAGACGAAGTCCTTCTTGCCCTGTAGGCGCTTCTGGATCGTCTCCTCGATGTCCTCGCTGCAGCGCGTGAGCTTCGCGCACACCTGCGTGGCGAGCGCCGCGGAATCGGTGATCCCGCGCGTGAGCACCTTCAGCGATCCCGTGCGTCCGCCCCTGCCGCGATCCACGACGAAGCCGTCCACGCCGAGCGACGCGATGCCATCGGCTTCTTCCGGCGAGAGCGTGCTCAGCACGATGGCCGTGTCGCGCCGGCTGTCGAGGCGCTGCACGAGCTCCTGGCGCTCGACCGCGTCGCAGTTCTCGAGCGCGTCACAGAGGCGCGTGGCGAGCCCGGCGGGATCCGTGATGTCGCTCGGGACGGCGTAGATGACGTCGCCGTCCACGCTGTAGGCCAGCACGCGCCCGTGCCGATCCAGGATGCGGCCGCGCTGCGGGTTGAGATCGATGGTCTGGCTCTGCTGCCGCTCCGCACGCGCGACGAGCGAGTCGTACTGGTACACCTGCAGGTACACGAGGCGCGCAACGATGCCCGCCGCCCAGAGGATCAGCAGCACACCCACGAACGCGAGGCGAGGCCTGACGACGGCGTGCCAGTCGCCGGCGAGTTCCTCCGGCTCCCCGACGGGATCGGCGCGCTGCGCGTCGCGCACCACGCGCGCGTTGTTGTGCGCGGCAGCGCTCGAATCGAGCCCGCTCAGAAGGTCCGGTGTGTTCCTTGGCGATCGCGTCACCGGGCGGCCACCACGGAACGCGACGGTGACGGCGTCACGGTGACGCGCTCGATCACGGCAGAGGTCTCCCGCGTCGGCGCCTTCATGCGCAGCTGGCGCGTCGCGATCGTCTGCACGCGCGCAAGGCTTTCGAGCGACTGCAGCTCGAGTTCGAGATGACGGCGCACTTCCATGTGCCGGCTGCGTGCCGTGGCGAGATCGACGGACTCCTTCGCGAGCCGGCGGCCATCGAGGTGCATCCACGCCGTGAAGAGCACTGTCGCGAGCACGCACGCGCCGCCGGTCGCCGTGCGCACCAGGTCGCGCTGACGCGCCTGATCCACTTCGCGCACGATGGGACGGTTCTGGACCGGCTTGCGCAGGACGTATTCGCGGTCCATGTCAGGCCAGCCTCTCGGCCACGCGCAGCTTGGCGCTGCGGGCGCGCGGGTTGCGCGCGACTTCGTCATCGCCGGCTTCGACGGGTCGGCGCGTGAGCAGCGCGATCAGCGGTTCGGGACCCTGCGACAGCGCACGGAACGTGTGCTTGACGATGCGGTCCTCGAGCGAGTGAAAGGCGATGATCGCGAGGCGGGCCCCGGCGCCGAGGCGGCTCACGGCGAGCCTGATGAACGCATCCAGATCGTCGAGCTCGCGATTGACCCAGATGCGGATCGCCTGGAACGTGCGCGTGGCGGGATCGATGCGCTGCCAGCCGCGCGACGGCACGGCGCGACGCACGATCGACGCGAGCTGGCCCGTGGTCTCGATGACGCCCGTCTCGCGGGCACGAACGATGGCGCGCGCGATGCGGCGCGAGAAGCGCTCCTCGCCGTAGCGGTAGATCACGTCGGCCAGGACCGTCTCGTCGACCTCCTGCAGCATCGCCGACGCAGGCAGACCGCTGTCGCGATCCATCCGCATGTCGAGCGGGGCGTCTGCACGGAAACTGAACCCGCGCGCCGCATCGTCCAGTTGCATGGAGGACACGCCGAGGTCGGCCAGCACGCCGCCGTCGACGAGACCGATGGCGCGGGCATCCAGCACGTCGCCGAGCGTCCGATAGTCGGCGTGGACCATGTCCACGCGATCGCGGTACGCGTCGAGCGATGTGGCGGCGAGGGTCAGAGCGCTGCTGTCGCGATCGAAAGCCAGGACACGCGACGCCCCGCCGTCGAGCAGGGCGCGGGTGTGCCCGCCGGCACCGAGCGTGCAGTCGACGAACAGCCCGCCCCGAGCGGGTGCCAGGTGGCTGATGACCTCCGCGACGAGTACTGGTTCGTGCATGGGGGTCTCAGATGCCGAGAGCGGCCAGCTCGTCGAGGAATGTGTCGTTCAGTCCGTGCGATTCGACCTTGGCGCGGAGCCTGTCGGCGTTCCAGACTTCGATGGAGGTCTGCAGACCGAGCACGTCGACGTCGGCCAGCGCGCCCGCCGCGTCGCGAAGTGCGGGTGGGATGACGACCCGCCCCTGGTTGTCGAACTCGGCCATGTGCCCCCAGTAGGAGGTGGTCATCTCGAATGCCTTGCGGGCCTGGCTGAGCTGAGGTAGGTTCGCGAGTTTCTGCTCGATGCTTTCCCAGACTTTGAGTGGGTACAGACGCACGAACTCCCCGGCGGGCGAAAGACTGGTCAGGAACAGGGCCGACCCGTACTCCGCCTCGATATGCGCTCGAAATGCGCTGGGCACCTTCAGGCGCCCCTTGTCGTCAATCTTTGCCGGGATGCGTCCGCGGAGCACCAGAGATCTCCACTTTGGTCCACTTTGGTCCACGGCGAGGATAGGCACACCATCAACAGGTGTCAACTTCGCCTAAGCTTCGCCAGCGGCTGGCGTGCTAGCATGCGGCCGCTTGGCCCTGACGGTTGTCGTCTGCGAAGCGCAGGTGCCCTTCGTCCGGGGGGGCGCCGAGGCGCTGGTGCGCGAGCTGGTCCGCCAGCTGGAACGCCACGGGTGCCTCGTCGAGCGGGTCAGCGTCCCGTTCAAGTGGTATCCGAAGCGGGAGCTGATGGCCCACGCCGCCGCGTGGCGTCTCCTGGACCTGTCCGAGAGCTGTGGACGGCCCATCGACCTGGTGATTCCCACCAAGTTCCCGGCCTACTGCGTGCGGCATCCTCACAAGGTCACGTGGCTGATGCACCAGTACAGGGCCGCCTACGACCTGTGCGGCACCGAATACGCCGATTTCGACCACAGGGAGGAAGACACCGAGGTTCGCGAGCGCCTGCGGGCGCTGGACCGCGACATGCTCGGTGAATGCGCCGCCGTCTACACGATCTCGCAGACGACCTCCGACAGGCTGACGCGCTTCAACGACATCGCCTCGACGCCGCTGTATCACCCGTCACCCCTTGCGCCGAAGCTCCGTCCCGGTCCGTACGGCGACTACTTCCTCTCGGTGGGCCGGCTGGAAACGGTCAAGCGCGTCGAGCTCGCGATCTCCGCGATGGCGCACGTCCCGCCGCCGACGCGATTGCTGGTGGCCGGCGAAGGTACGTTCAGGCACGGCCTGGAGCAGCGGATCGAGG
The DNA here is from genome assembly GCA_964422175.1 of uncultured Luteitalea sp. GTDB lineage: Bacteria > Acidobacteriota > Vicinamibacteria > Vicinamibacterales > Vicinamibacteraceae > Luteitalea. The sequence goes on from CAYRAE010000038.1 coordinate 13,386, forward strand.
AGCTGGGCCTCGGCGACCGCGTGGTCCTGCTCGGCGCCGTGGACGAACCCACGCTCATCGACCTGTACGCCGGCGCGCGAGGCGTGATCTTTGCGCCGTTCGACGAGGACTACGGCTACGTGACGCTCGAAGCCTTCGAGGCCCGTAAGCCGGTGGTTACCGCCACAGACAGCGGCGGGGTGCTGGAATTCGTCGTCGACGGCGTGAACGGCCTGGTCGCCGAGCCGAACGCCGAGGCGCTGGGTGCGTGTCTGGCCGAGCTTGCCGCGCACGACGCGCGCGCCGCAGCGCTCGGGGAGGCGGGGTACGATAGCACCCGCGCGATTTCCTGGGACGGAGTCGTCGCCGCGCTCACCGCCGGGCTGGCGTGACGCGAGGAACCCCCTCGTCACCTCACATTCGTGGCTGCCCCCGACACCGTCTCCATCCTGATCCCCGCGTACAACGAGGGACCCGTCGTGGGCGACGTGATTCGCGCCCTGCGCGACGCCGCGCCGTGGCACGAGATTCTGCTCATCGACGATGGATCGGCCGACGAGACGGGTGCGGCCGCCACGGCCGCCGGCGGACGCGTGTTGCGGCATCCCTACAACAAGGGCAACGGCGCAGCGGTCAAGACGGGCATCCGCGCGGCGACAGGCGAGTTCGTGCTCGTGATCGACGGCGACGGCCAGCACAAGCCCGAAGACGCCTGCCGTCTCGTGGCGCAGCTCGGTGAGTACGACCTCGTGGTGGGCGCGCGGGCCGGTCACACGCAGGCGACGGGCATGCGGCGGCTCGGCAACGGACTGCTGAACGCATTCGCGACGTACATGACGGGCCGCGAGATCCCCGATCTCACGTCGGGGTTCAGGGGGGCGCGGCGATCCGTGCTCCGCGAGTTCCTGCACCTCATCCCGAATGGGTTCTCCACGCCCACGACAACCACGCTCGCCTTCATCAAGGCCGGGTACAGCGTCGCGTTCCTTCCGATCGAGGCGCGCCAGCGCACGGGCGTCTCGAAGATCCGCTTCGCGCGCGACGGCACCAAGTTCCTACTGATCATCCTGAAGATCGTCACGATCTTCAGCCCGATGAAGATCTTCCTGCCCGTGAGCGCCGGCGCGTGCCTGCTCGGCGTGTGCTACGGCGCATGGACGGTCGTGACGTCGGGACGGATCGCGAACGGTTCGGTGCTGCTGCTGATGCTGTCGGTGCTGGTCTTTCTCGTGGGTCTGGTGTCCGAACAGATCTCGGCCCTGCGCTTCGAGGGCCGCGGATGACATCGCCGCCGCGCGTCCTCGTCGTCACGCCGACCTACAACGAGCGCGACAACCTCCCGGTGCTCGTCGAGCAGGTGCTCGCGCGCGGGCCGGAGTTCTCGATCCTCGTGGTGGACGATGCGTCACCTGATGGCACGGGGGCGGTGGCCGACGCGCTGGTGCAGGCCAATCCCGCGCGCGTTCACGTGCTGCACCGCACGGGCAAGCGCGGGCTCGGCCGCTCGTATGTGGACGCCCTGTCGCAGGCCGTCACCATGGACGTCGACATCGTCTGCCAGATGGACGCCGACTTCTCGCACGACCCGCAGTACCTGCCCGATCTCGTGCGCGGCGTGACCGAGGGCGGCCTCGATCTCGTGGTGGGGTCGCGCTACCTGCACGGCGTGAGCGTGGTGAACTGGCCGCTGCGCCGGTTGATCCTGAGCACGTGCGCCAACAGGTACGTGCGTGCGATCACGGGCCTGCCGGCGCGCGACTGCACGAGCGGGTATCGCTGCTGGCGCCGCGACGCGCTGGCGCGCCTGCCGCTGCGGCGGTTCGTGTCCGATGGGTACGCGTTCCTCGTCGAGATGCTCTTCGAGGCGATGGGGGCGGGCTGCCGGATCGGCGAAGTGCCGATCATCTACGTCGAGCGACGCGAAGGACAGTCGAAGATGTCGCGGGGCGTGATTCTCGAGTCGATCTTCGTGCCGTGGCGGCTCGTGGCGCGGCATCCGTCGTGGCGCGGCCGCCGCGGCTGAGTTGTGCTAAGTTCTCCCGTTCGCGTATGTCAGAGACGCCTGCCACCACGCCTGCCGGACTGAGTCTGTTCTTCCCGGCCTACAACGACAGCGGCACCATCGCCAGCATGGTGGTGTCTGCGCTGCTGGCGGCGCGTGCCCTGACGCCCGATCACGAAGTCATCGTCGTCAACGACGGCAGCCGCGACAACACGCCGCAGATCCTCGACGAACTGGCGAGGATGTACCCGCAGGTCCGCATCGTCCATCACGTGAAGAACCGCGGGTACGGCGGCGCGCTGCGCAGCGGATTCGCGGCGGCGACCAAGGAGTACGTGTTCTACACCGACGGCGACGCGCAGTACGACCCGTCGGAGGTGGCGCTCCTGTGGCAGCGGCTCGGGCCTGACGTGGATCTGGTGAACGGCTACAAGATCTCGCGCTCGGATCCGCTGCACCGCATCGTGATCGGACGGTTGTACCACCACACCGTCAAGCTGTTGTTCGGCCTCCGCGTGCGCGACGTGGATTGCGATTTCCGGCTGATGCGCCGATCCATCTTCGACAGGGTCACGCTCACCAAGGACAGCGGCGTGATCTGCCTGGAGATGATGAAGAAGATCACCGACGCCGGCTTCCGCATCGCGGAAGTCCCCGTCCATCATTTCCACCGCGCGTACGGCAAGTCGCAGTTCTTCAACTTCCCCCGCATCTTCCGCACGGGCATCGACGTGCTGCAGCTCTGGTACGAGCTCGTGATACGCAAGTCGCCCGCGACACAGGCGAAGGGATGACCGACCACCGCGCGTTCTATGCCGGACGCCCCGTGATGATCACGGGCGGGCTCGGGTTCATCGGCAGCAACCTCGCGCGCCAGCTCGTGGACGCCGGGGCCGACGTGCTGCTCGTGGACTCGCTCATTCCCGACTACGGCGGCTCGCTCGAGAACATCAGGGGCCTCGAGAATCGCGTCCGCGTCAACATCGCCGACATCCGCCAGCAGACCACCATGAACTGCCTCGTGCAGGGGCGTGAGGTGATCTTCAACCTGGCCGGGCAGGTGAGCCACATCGACAGCATGCGGGACCCGTACACGGATCTCGAGATCAACTGCCGCAGTCAGATGACGGTGCTCGAGGCGTGCCGCCGCAACAATCCCGGCGTCAAGGTGGTGTTCGCCGGCACGCGACAGATCTACGGCAAGCCCGATTACCTGCCCGTCGACGAACAGCACCTCGTGCGGCCGACCGACATCAACGG
>CAYRAE010000039.1:0-2390 GCA_964422175.1 uncultured Luteitalea sp.
ATTTCGTCCGCACCGGTGCCGCCGCTGCAGGCCTTGGTCTTGCCGGCCGCGTCGAGGGCGCTCCCGCCGCCCGCCAGGAGGCTCCGGCCGTCAGGCGGAGCCAGGCGCGGCCCGTGGTGATTGCCTCGGCTAACGGGAATTCCCGCCTGCACGACGGCACCGAAACCTGCGTGGCCAGGGCCTTCCGGCTCATGACCGGCGGCACCGACGTGCTCGAAGCCCTCATCGCCGGCGTCAACATCGTCGAACTGGACCCGAAGGACACGAGCGTGGGCTACGGCGGACTGCCCAACGCCGACGGCGTGGTGCAGCTCGACTCGTGCTGCATGCACGGGCCGAAGAAGCGGGCCGGCGGCGTGGCGGCGCTCGAAGGTGTACGGACGCCGTCGAAGGTGGCCTACGCGGTGCTGCAGAACACCGATCACCACCTGCTGGTGGGTGCCGGTGCGCAGCAGTTCGCACGACAGATGGGCTTCACCGTCGAGGACGACCTCAACACCGAGACCTCGCGAAAGCTGTGGCTCGAATGGAAGCGTCGGCTCGATCCCGAGCATTTCCTCGATCCCGACAAGCGCGCGCAGGCAGGCTTCGACGCCGGGTGGTCGATGGTGCGCGACGGCCTCATCGACCGCGAGCACTACTTCGGCACCATCAACTGCGACGGCATCAACGCGAAGGGCGAGATCTGCGGCGTGACGACCACGAGCGGCCTGGCGTGGAAGATCCCGGGCCGCGTGGGTGATTCGCCGATCCTCGGCGCGGGTCTGTACGTGGATGGCGATGTGGGCGCCGCGGGCTCGACGGGCCGCGGTGAGGCCAACCTGTATGGCCTGTGCTCGTACCTGATCGTCGAGTTGCTCCGTCAGGGCAAGTCACCCAAAGACGCGGGCATGGAGGCGCTTCGCCGCGTCAAGGCCAACACGATCGAGAAGCGCCTGCTCGATCCGAAGGGCTCGGGCAACCCGCGCTTCGGGTTGAATTTCTACATCGTGAACAAGGCAGGCGACTTCGCCGGCGTGTCGATGTATCCGAGCCAGTACGCCGTGTGCACGGAGAACGGTCCGGAGACCAGGAAGACAGAGGCGCTGGTGGAAGGCCCGGAACCGGCATGAAGTTCTGCGCATTGACCCCGGTGGCGGCGCTCGTGCTCGCGACGGGCATGGCGTTCGGTCAGCCGGCGGATCGGGCGGCGGCGTTTGCCGCGGCGTATCCCGAGATCGACAGGGCGTTCACCGACTATGCGCGCGACGCGCACGTGCCGGGGATGGCGTGGGGGGTGATCGTCGACGGGCGGCTCGTGCACCAGGGTACGTTCGGCGTGCAGAGCACCGAGACGCAGGCGCCAGTGACGGAGGACACGGTCTTCCGCATCGCGTCCATGACCAAGAGTTTCACCGCCGCGGCCATTCTCGCGCTGCGTGACGATGGGAAGCTCGCGCTCGACGATCCTGCCGAGCGCTACGTGCCGGAACTGGCGTCGCTGCGGTATCCCACGAGCGACTCCCCGCGCATCACCATCAGGCATCTGCTGTCGCACGCGACGGGATTCCCCGAAGACAATCCGTGGGGCGATCAGCAACTCGCGCTGTCCGACGAGGCGATGTCCGCACTCATGCGGCAGGGCATCCCGTTCTCGAACCCGCCCGGCCAGGCCTACGAGTACTCCAACTACGGCTTCGCGATCCTGGGACGCATCGTCACGCAGGCCTCGGGGATGCCGTATCGCGACTACGTGCGCGCGCGCCTCCTCCAGCCGCTCGGCCTGTCGGCCACCACGCTCGATGCCCCGGCGGTGCCCGCCAATCGGCTGGCGCACGGGTACCGGTGGGAGGACGCGCGGTGGAAGGACGAGCCACCGCTGCCAGACGGCGCGTTCGGCGCGATGGGCGGCATGCTGACGTCGCTGCGAGACCTGTCGACGTACGTGGCGTGGTTGATGGACGCGTGGCCCGCCCGCGATGGTGACGATGCGGGACCGCTGCGGCGTGCGTCGCGCCGCGAGATGCAGCAGGTGTGGCGTGGCAGTCCTGCCTCTGCCCGTCGCCTGCCCGAAGGCGCGCTGCAGCTGACGGCGGGTGGCTACGGCTACGGCCTGCGCGTGGGGCAATCGTGCGAGTTCGGCCACGTGGTGGCGCACTCGGGCGGCCTGCCCGGCTTCGGGTCGCAGATGCGCTGGCTCCCCGACTACGGCGTCGGTCTGGTGGCGATGGGCTCGCTCACGTACACGAACTGGGGGCCGCGCTTCGACGCCGCGCTTGCGGCGCTGGCGCGCACGGGCGCGCTGGCCCCTCGTCGCCCGCAGCCATCGGAGGCACTCACGCAACTGCGCGCCGACGTCACGCGCCTCATCCAGCAGTGGGACGATGGCCTCGCGGATGGGATCGCGGCCA
>CAYRAE010000039.1:2490-7116 GCA_964422175.1 uncultured Luteitalea sp.
GCCGCCCTCGCTCCGACCCCCGCCTGCGTCCCGTAAGGGCCGGGCCTGCCCGGCCCTAATCCCTGAGCCCTGCTTTACCCTTTTTCCTTTCCGTAAGCCCTTAGCCCTAAGCCGCAAGCCGTGAGCCGTACGCCGTACGCCGTACGCCGTGAGCCCCCCTGCTACACTGCCCCGATGAGCGTCACGGGAGGGCCGTACGTGGCCCTGGCAGTGTTGTGTCAGCGCATCGACTTGCAGCCGGACGGCACGGCCAATCTCATCGGCATCGTCGACGGACTCGCGATCGACGATCCGTCGGATCCGAACACCCCGCCGCTCGTCCTCAACCTGCGCGCCGTGATCGCACTGCGAGGCGGAGCCACGCGCGGGGCGCACACCATCACCCTGCGTGGCTGGTTTCCCTCGGGATCCGAGGGCCTCGTCGCCGACAAGGTCGTGGAGTTCTCCGACGACCGCCCGGCCATCAGCCTCAATCTCCCCCTCGAACTGGAACTCCCCGAGACAGGCACGTACGTCTTCGACGTGCTCTTCGACGAGGTCCTGCTGACGGCGATCACGCTGGAAGTGCAACAGAGACAGTGATGGGTAGGGCTCAGGGCTTACGGAAAGGAAAAAGGGGGAAGAGGGGTAAGGGATAAGAAAAAAGCCGCCTGACAGAGTCCGGCGGCTTCGGGTACTTCGCATGCTCGCGGTCGGCTATGAGGCGACGGCGATGGGTTCGAGCGTGGTGTCGATGGCGGCGTTGCGCCAGCCGCGACGAAGCAGGCCGTCGCACCAGGTGGCCGCTGCCGCGTCGAGGTCTTCGAGGTCTTCGAACACGCGGCTCACGATGCTCTTGCCGTTGACGAGATAGCGGAGCTCGGTCCCGAACGGATGAGGTGCCACTTCACACAGCACCTGCTGGCCCGCACGGACCAATTTCCAGAGCACTCGTCGTCGCTGAGAGGGGAGCATACGCATCGTTCGTCTCCTGCCTGAAGCGCCATCCTCAGCTCTACGGATGGTCGCTGCAGCCGATAGAAGAGAAGGCAAGAGCCGTGCCCTCTCGAGACGTCCTGAATTGGTTCGTCGGCGGCCTGGCGCACACGACGCGCACACTGTCGTGTCTTGAATCGAGACGAAAAAACTACAGAGTCGCACCAGATGGCAGCAAAAAATGCCCACCAGCTGTGCCGTTCAGTATTCGAGTGAGACCAGAACGTCAGCCCGACGCAATTGACGAGTTTTGCAGTGCTGAGGATGGACTCGAGCCGAGCCCCGTGCCCGGGAAGGAGGGAATCGAACTCGAAGGCCGAGCCGCGTGTCCCGAAGGAGGAACTCGAACTCGAAGGCCGAGCCGCGTGCTCCGAAGGACGGACTCAAGCTCGAAGGCCGAGCTGCGTGTGCGGAAGGGGGACTCGAGCGCGAAGGCGAGCCGCGTGTCCGGAAGGAGGGACTTGAGCGCGAAGGCCGAGCCGCGCAGCGGCGAAGGCCGAGCGCCTGAGGACTCCTTCCGCACCAGATGCGAGCGGAGCGAGTATTGGTGCGGAAGGAGGGACTTGAACCCTCACCGAGTTGCCCCGACAGGTTCCTGAGACCTGCGCGTCTGCCAATTCCGCCACTTCCGCAAGAGGCATGTGACCGGGCAGGTCACAGAAGACGAAGTATACAGCAGGTGCAGCGCACGGAGGAAGGGCTCGGCCGACTCACACGAAAAAACGCGGGTGCTATCCTCACAGATTGACACAGTGGATTCCGGTGCCGCGCCCCCAGCCGGCGCCGTTCGCCAAAGGAACGAGCGTGGCTGTACGACGAGGCGTGTGGATGGTGGTGGTCCTGCTGGCGTGCGCGGTGCTGGTATCGGCCGCGCTGGTGGCCTTCTCATGGGTCGCGTTCAGCCGCACGCCGGGCGTTCCCACGAAAGGTGTCCTGGTGCTCAAACTCCAGGGCGACATCGCGGAGCTTTCGACCAACCCTTTCGACTCGCTCTTCGTCGAGCCGATCACCGTACGGAACGTCACCGAGGCCCTTCGCGCGGCCAAGACGGACCCGCGGATCACCGGCGTCCTGCTGCGGCCCATCCAGGCACCGGCACTGTGGGGCAAGGTGCAGGAACTGCGCGACGCGTTGGTGGATTTCAAGTCGTCGGGCAAGCCGCTCGTCGCCTTCCTCGAATTCGCCGGTGAACGCGAGTACGTGCTCGCCTCAGCGGCGTCACGGGTCGTGCTCGTCCCGGCCGGTCAGCTCAACCTGACGGGCCTGGCCAGCTACCAGGTGTTCCTCCGCGGGACGTTCGACAAGATTGGCGCCACGCCGGACCTGCTCCACATCGGCGACTACAAGACGGCCGTCAACACGTTCACCGAGAAAGGCTTCACGCCCGCTCACCGCGAGATGACCGAGTCGCTCAACCACGACGCGTTCGAGCAGTTGGTCGCCGCCATCGCCGGCGCGCGCGGCAAGTCGGCTGACGAGGTGCGCGGCCTCATCGACGAGGGACCGATGCTGCCCGACGCCGCCCTCGAACACGGTCTGGTGGACGATGTGGCGTACTACGACGAGATCGGGAAGACCAGCGAACTCGGCGACGGGTTCGCGGAGCTGTCGCTCGACGGATATCTGCCCGTCGCGCGCGGCACGCGCCCGAGTCTCAAGGCACCGCGCGTTGCGGTGTTGTACGCCGTCGGCACGATCGTCTCGGGCAACGGCAGCGGACCGACGGGATCCGATGTCGGCTCCGACAAGCTCACCGAAGCCATCCGCGAGATCCGCAACGACGACAGCATCAAGGCCGTGGTGCTCCGCGTGGACAGCCCCGGCGGGTCCACCGTGGCGTCCGACGTGATCTGGCGGGAGTTGATGCTGCTGCGCGCGCGCAAACCGCTCGTGGTGTCGATGTCGGATCTGGCGGCCTCGGGCGGCTACTACATCGCCATGCCGGGCCATGTGATCGTGGCGCAGCCAGGCACCCTCACCGGCTCCATCGGCATCTTCTCCGGCAAGTTCGTCACCGGTGGGACCTACGGCAAGCTGGGCATGCACATCGAGGCGGTGAGCGAGGGGAAGTACGCCGAGATGTATTCGCCCATGCGCACGTTCAACGAGGCCGAGCGCCGCAAGGTGGAAGAGCACATGCAGGCCTTCTACGACCAGTTCGTCGAGAAGGTCGCCGAGTCGCGGGCGTCGACGCCCGAGAAGATCGACGCCATCGCGCAGGGGCGCGTGTGGACCGGACGTCAGGCCCGCGAGCACGGGCTCGTCGACGAGCTCGGCGGCCTGCCTCGCGCGCTCGCGATTGCGCAGCAGCGTGCCGGCATCGCCAAGGACGAGGCCGTCAATGTGGTGGTCTATCCCCGGAAGCCCACGGTGTTCGAAGCGCTGACCTCGATCGGCGGCAGCCAGGGCGCACGCGCGGCCATGGTGGAAGCCCTGCTGCCGGAAGCCGACCGCCGGACGCTCGCCGCCGTCAGGCAGCCGCTCCATCTGCTGCAGCGGGGCGAATCGCTCGCCCTGCTGCCGTGGGTGTTTGTCGGTAACTGAAGCGTCCGGTAACCGGTAACGGGCAACCGGCAACCGACTGGCTTCCACAGGGGCGTATCGCCTACGCCCCTGCCGGATGGCGCCCCGTTGCCGGTTTGCCGATTGCCGGTTGCCTGGCTGTGCTCCCTACGTCGTCAGGCGCCGCAGGACCGTCTGGTCGACGGTGATGCCCATGCCCTGCTTCGCCTTGAGCATGTAGCTGGCGAAGAACTGGGCGCGCTTCTGTGACGCCAGCTCGTTGCGCATCGCCTCGCGGTTCTTCGCGAGGTCGTCGGCCGGCACGTCGGTGCGCTTCGCCACACGCAGCACGATGACGCCATTCGGCGTGGTGAGGGGGGCACTCACGGCGCCGACGGGGAGCGAGAACGCCACCTGATCGACGGCCGGGCTCGGGCCGACTTCCGGGATCGCCGCGCCGCGCACGAGATCGTCGGCCGTGCGCAGCGACAGTCCCGCCGCCTTCACGCCCGCCGCGAAGTTGGCCGCGCTCTGGAGCGCGACTGCGGCAGCCGCGGCCTTTTCGCGTGCGAGGTCCTGCGCCCGCTTGCGCTTCAGATCCGTCGTCGCACGCTCCTTCACCTCGTCGAGTGCGGGGACGCGCGCGTCTTCGGTGCCGGTGACGGTGATGAACGCCACCCCCGTCCCCGTCTGCAGCGCACCGCTCACCTTGCCGACCTCGAGACCGAACGCCTCTTCGGACACCTCCGGCGAGGCACCCAGGCCGGGAATCGGTTCGGTGCGCGTGAAGAGCGGCGACTCCTGCGTCTTCAACCCGCGCGACGCGGCGGCCTTGTCGAGATCGGCCGGTGTCTTCACTTCCCGCGCCACGGCCTCGGCCAGATCCTGCACGCGCGTCTGCGCCCGCTCGAATGTGAGCTGTTCGGTGATCGCCTGCCGCACGCTGTCGAGCGGCTGCACCTCGGCGGCCTTCTTGTCGGTGACCTTGATGATGTGGAACCCGAACTGCGAGCGCACGACGTCGCTCAGCTGACCGACGGGCAGCGAGAACGCCACGGCCTCGAACTCCGGCACCATGCGTCCCCTGGCGAAGAAGTCGAGGTCGCCGCCGCGCGCCGCGCTCGCCACGTCCTGCGAGTTGGCCTTCGC
>CAYRAE010000039.1:7216-16298 GCA_964422175.1 uncultured Luteitalea sp.
GTGATGCCGAGGCGCGTCGCTTCGGCGATGACCGCCTGCTGGTCGATCATCTGCCGCAGCACCTGCTGGTCCATCCCGAGCTGGCGCAGCATGGCGGGACTCATGTTCCCGCCGTAGGCGTTGCGGAACTGCGCCAGTTGCGCGTTGTAGGCGCGTGAGAAGTCCCCGGCCGTGATCGGGCGGCCCTGTACCGTGGCCACGGCTTCGGCGGCCGACCCGGCACCGGTTGGCGGCGACAGGAAGTCGGGCACGTAGAAGAACACGAATGTGAGCACCACGAGGGCGAGGCTCCACTTGAGCCACCCTTGGTGGCGACGCATCCGGTCGAGCATGGTCATACGGTTCGTTCTCCGGCGGCCCGCGCGTGCGCGAAGACCCCGTGGCGGGACCCGCGCCGGCGTCGGCACAAGACCGACCATTATACGGCACTGGATATGCAAGGCTATGATAGCAACCGGTTCGTGACCCCTTCTTGTCCCCACGCCTGCCATCAGGTGCTCCGAGTGTCGACGCCGTGAACCTGGCCCGTGTCCTGCCCCGTTTGCCCCGTGCGGCGCGGCGTCAACTCGTCTCGCGGGCGGCGCTGCATGCCTGGTGGCTCGACCTTCAGCGCCCGACATCGAGTCCCGCGTTGGCTCGGTTTCTCGTCAGCCGCATGTCGGAATGGCTGCCGCTCCCCGTGTGGGCCGTCGTCGTCCCGGGGGCCGGAGGCCTCGATGTCATCGCTGGCGGGACCCGGCGCCGGCGGTTCGCTGATGCCGCCGTCCACGCTGCGGAAGCCGCGCTGACGGCCGGCAGCCACTGGAGTACCGGGTCGATGCGCGCCGCCCTCCGAGTGGGACCTGACGCTGCCGCTGTCGCGTGGCTCCTCAGGAGCCGAGAAGATGTGACAGCGGTTCTTGTCGGTGTGGACCACACGCCGGCGCCGCGGCCGCCCGACGTGGCCGCCGTGGCGCAGGCGCTGTCGGCTGATGTCTTCGAGCCCATCGGGTTGGCGCTCGAGCGCGTCCGGCAACTGGATCGTCTGAAGGAGCTGGCGTCGATCGATGACCTCACGGGGTTGTACAACGCGCGACACCTGCAACATACCGTCGAACTCGAGCTCTCGCGCCTGGCCCGCACGGGCAGGCCGCTCTCGCTCGTGTTCCTGGATCTCGACGCGTTCAAACGCGTCAACGACCGTCTCGGCCACCTGCTGGGGAGCCTGACGCTCGTGGAAGTGGGGCACCTGCTGCGCGCGTGCGTCCGCGTCACCGATACACCGGTGCGCTACGGCGGCGACGAATTCGTGGTGGTGCTGCCCGGGACCAATCAGCGCGACGCGGGCGGCGTGGCACGCCGCATCCAGGAGCGCATGAGGGCCGAGACGTTTCTATCGGGGCGCGAGACGCCGGTGCGCCTGACCGTATCGGTCGGTGTGGCCACCGTCACCCGCCCCACGTATTCCGCCGCCGACCTGATCCGGACCGCCGACGAGGCGATGTACTGGATCAAGCGGAACGGCCGTAACGGAGTCAGGGCGGTCCTGCTCGGCAGGGGAGCCCAGAAGAGGAGTGCGTCGGAGTGAGCCTGCGTTCGCTGTTCTCGTTGTTCTCGAGTGACCTGGCCATCGACCTCGGCACCGCCAACACGTGCGTGTATGCCAGGGGCAAGGGCATCGTCGTCAACGAGCCGTCCATCGTCGCCATCAACAAGGTCAACGGCCGCATCGAGGCCGTGGGCAAGGAAGCCAAGGACATGCTCGGCCGCACGCCGGGCAACATCGTGGCCATCAAGCCCATGAAGGACGGCGTCATCGCTGACTTCGAAGTCACCGAGAAGATGCTCACGTACTTCATCAAGAAGGCTCACAACCGGAACGTGTGGGTCCGCCCGCGCATCGTGATCGGCGTGCCGAGCGAGATCACGCAGGTGGAGAAGCGCGCGGTCAAGGACAGCGCGTACAGGGCCAAGGCGAGCGAGGTGCACCTGGTGGAGGAAGCGATGGCGGCGGCCATCGGCGCCGGGATGCCCATCACCGAGCCCTCGGGCAACATGATCGTGGACATCGGTGGCGGCACCACCGACATCGCCGTCATCTCGCTGGCCGGCATCGTGTACAGCAAGGCCGTGCGCGTGGCCGGCAACGAGATGGACGAAGCCATCATCCAGTACATCAAGAAGACCTACAACCTGCTCATCGGCGAGCGCACCGCCGAGCAGATCAAGATGGAGCTGGGATCGGCATTCCCACTCGAGGATCCGCGTGAGATGGAGATCAAGGGGCGTCATCTCGTGGAGGGCGTGCCCAAGACCATCACGATCACCGACGAGGAGATCCGCACGGCGCTGGCCGAGACCGTCAACGTGATCGTCGACGCCGTCCGCATCGCGCTGGAGCGCACGCCGCCGGAACTGTCAGCCGACATCGTGGATCGCGGCATCGTCCTCACCGGTGGCGGGTCGCTCCTGAAGAACCTCGACAAGCGCCTCCGGGAGGAAACCGGACTGCCCGTCGCGATGGCCGAAGATCCGCTGTCGACGGTCGTCCTCGGCGCCGGCCGCATGCTCTCGGACTTCAACCTGCTGAGGAAGATCTCGATCGACTGATCCCGACTGCCGACGGCCGACGGCCGACGGCCGACGGCCGACGGCCGATGGCCGATGGCCGATGGCCGACCCTGTCCTGTCCTGTGCTGACCAACGATCGCGGACCTGTTCTCGAGTTCCAGAAGCGCACCGGCTATCTGCTGGTGGCGGCCCTGCTCGGTCATCTCCTGCTGATCTCGACGCAGGTGAGCTCGCAGCAGGGTGCCAGTGTGCTGGAGACGACGATCTTCGGGGCGTTGTCACGGGTGCAGGCGTTCACGGGCTGGGTCACGCATGGCGTCACAGGGGCGTGGGGGAACTACGTCGCGCTGCGCCGGCACGGCGCGCGTGCCGATGCCCTGCAGTTGCAGGTCGATCGCCTCGGCGTCGAGCTCCAGCACGCCAACGCGCAGGCGCGCCGCACCGAGCAGCTCGAGCAACTGCTGCAACTCCAGCGCACCGAACTGCCGGCGACCATGGCGGCGCGCGTGATCGCGGCAGATCCGGCGGCGGCGTTCAGGACGGTGACGATCGACAAAGGCTCGTCCGACGGCGTGCGTCGCGACATGGCCGTCCTCTCGCCGCTTGGCGTCGTCGGTCGCGTCATCGACGAGCCGGCGGCGCACGCGGCCAAGGTGCAGCTCATCATCGATCGCAACGCCGGTGCCGGCGCGGTGATCGAACGCGCCAATGCGGGCGGTGTGGTCGTCGGCGGTGAAGACGAGGCGCCGCTGCGCATGGAGTACGTGTCGAACCTGGCAGACGTGGCGCCGGGCGATCTCGTGATGACGTCAGGGCTCGACGGCATCTACCCGAGAGGGTTCGTCATCGGACGCATCGAGAAGGTGGAGCGGGGGTCGGGCCTGTACCGGTTGATCGCCATCCGTCCGCGCGTGGACTTCTCGTCGCTCGACACGGTGCTGCTCGTCACGGGTCCGCAGCCGGCACCACCGGCCGCTGCGCAGGCACCCACGCCATGACGCGCGTCATGGCGGTGGGCCTGACGATCGTCGCGGCGCTGATGCTGCAGACGGTGGTGGGATATCAGCTCTTCGGGCATGCGATCGCGATCGATCTCGTGCTCGTGGTGGTGGTGGCCACGGCGATCTTCTTCGGCCCGACGGCGGGGCTCGTCAGCGGGACCATCGCGGGCCTCTGCCAGGACGCCCTGTCGGGAGGCGTGCTCGGCGTGGCGGGGCTTGCCAAGACGCTGGTCGGGTTCGTCGCCGGTGTGGCGGCCACGCAGTTCATCGTGAGTGGCGTCATCCCGCGTGGCGTGGTGTTCTTCGCCATGACGTGGCTCCACGGGATCTGTTTCCTGGGTCTCTACGCGATGATAGAGCGGCACGGGATTGGCAGCCCCTGGAGGGAGTTGCTCGTGCAGAGCCTGTTGAACGCCGTGGTCGGTGTGGTCGCCACGCGGACGCTCGAACGGGGACCCGAGTGGTGGCGGCGCCGCCGATACACGCGCCGCGCGGAAGGACGCCGGCTGATGCGCTGAGGCGCAGTGCAAGAGACGCGAGATGCCATTCGCCGAGGAACGCCCGAACCTGCAGATCCGTCTGCGCGTGCTCCAGTGGAGCGTCGCGGCGGTGTTCCTCGCGCTCGCGACGGCGTTCTGGTACTTCCAGGTGGCGCGCCATCAGCAGTTCCTCGAGATGGCGGAGAACAACCACCAGCGCGCGCTGCCGCTGGCCGCTCCCCGCGGCGTGCTCTTCGACAGACGTGGCACGGCGCTCGTCGAGAACCGCTTCGCGCTCAACATCTCGATCGTGCGCGAGCAGGCCAACGACGTGACGCGCACCGCGCAGACCGTGGCGGACCTGACCGGCGTGCCGCTCGACTCGATCACCGAGGCGCTCACGCGCAGCAGTCGGCTGCCCACCTACCGGCCCACCATCGTCATTCGCGACGCCACCGAAGCGCAGGTCGCGGCGGTCGCCGCGCACCGCCTCGAACTGCCGGGCGTGATCGTCGAGAAGGTCCCGACGCGGCGCTATCCGCCGGAGTCGATGGGCGCGCATCTCATCGGCTACGTCGGCGAAGTGACCGATGCGCAACTCGCGCGACCCGAGTACAAGGACGTGCAGGGCGGCGCCGTCGTGGGACAGGCCGGCGTCGAGCAGACGTACAACCCGCTGCTCATGGGTGTCGATGGTGCGCGGCACGTGATCGTCAACAGCCGCGGGCGCGAGATCGACGTGCTCGGCGAAGACGATGCGGTCGAAGGCCGCCGCCTGCAGCTCACGATCGACGCCGAGGTGCAGCGCGCGGCCGAAGAGGCGTTCCGGCACTACGGTTTCCGTGGATCGGCCATCGCGCTGGCGCCATCGACAGGTGAGGTACTGGCCCTGTCGTCGCAGCCGGCGTACGACCCGAACCTGTTCGCTGCCGGCATCAGCCGCTCGGCGTGGAACGATCTGCTGACCGATCCGCTGAAGCCGCTCAACAATCGCGCGATCCAGGGACGGTACTCACCGGGGTCGACGTTCAAGATTCCGATGGCGGTCGCAGGACTCGAAGAAGGCGTCGTCACGCCTGACACGCGCATCTTCTGCGGCGGCGGCGCCACGTTCTACGGTCGCTTCTTCAAGTGCCACAAGGCCGGCGGACACGGCTCCGTGTCGATGCGCGAGGCGCTGGAGAAGTCGTGCAACGTGTACTTCTACACGCTCGGCAACATGCTGGGCGTCGACAGAATCCACAAATGGGCCACGGCCCTGGGGCTCGGCGAGATGAGCGGCATCGACCTGCCGCACGAGACGCAGGGCATCATGCCGTCCACGGCGTGGAAGAAGCAGCGCACGGGCGAGAAGTGGTACGCCGGCGAGACGATTTCGGTGGCCATCGGTCAGGGCCAGGTGTCGGTCACGCCCATCTCGCTCGCGGTGATGATGGCGTCGGTGGCCAACGGCGGGACGCGCGTGGTGCCGCATCTGGTGAGCGCCGTCGACAACGGCAAGGGCTGGGAGCGGCTGCCGCCGCCCGACGGGCAGCACGACCTGCATGTGTCGCCCGAGCACATCGAGGTCGTGCGCGAAGGGCTGTGGCGGGTCGTCAACGGCGCGGGGACCGGCGCACGCGGGCGCATCGTGGGTTACGACGTGGGCGGCAAGACGGGCACGGCGCAGGTCATCTCGAACCAGGGCAAGGCCCGCGCACGCGGCACCCGCGACCTGCGGGATCACGGCTGGTTCGTCTTCTTCGCACCGGCAGACAATCCCACGATTGCCGGCGTGGTCTTCGCCGAGCACGCCGAACACGGTTCGTCGGCCGCGCCGATCGCGAAGTACATGATGGAAACCTGGTTCGCCAGGCAGGAAGGCCGCGCGCTTCCCACGCTTGCCCCGAAGCCCGGACAGCCCGCCGCACCTCAGGCTCCCGCGGTGGCAACCGTCGCTCGGACAGCACCACAGGTCCGCACAGACGGAGGCGCCCCATGAGCGGGTACCTCAGTCGGCCTTGGTCCTTGGGCCTTGGGCCTTCAAGTCTTCCGCCCGGTTGCCTGTTGCCGGTTGCCGGTTGCCGGCGTGTGCCGTCCGGTGCCCGATGCCCGGTTGCCGGTTGCCGGCCGAGAGGCTCTCATGTTTGAGCAGCGGCTGTACCGCCATCTCGACTGGAGCCTGCTGGTCGCCGTCGTCACGCTGTGCCTGATGGGGCTCGTGATGATCTACAGCACCACGTACGACCCGATCCGGGAACGCGTGGGGCGCGAGTTCTACACGCAGCTCTCGGCGATGGGCATCGGGCTCGTCGCGATGACGTGCGTGCTCTTCATCGATTACCGCACGCTCACGGGGTACGCGCCTGTCGTCTACGGCGCCGTGGCGGTGCTGCTGCTGTACGTGCTCTTCTTCGGCGTCGTGGCCGGCGGGTCGCGACGCTGGATCTCCCTCGTCGCGTTCAACCTCCAGCCGTCGGAATTCGCCAAGGCGGCGCTGGCCCTGTTGCTGGCGTCCTGGTTCGGCCAGGAAAAACTCTCGGCCCTGCGCCTCGGCGATCTCGCCGTGGCGGGCGGTCTTCTCCTCCTTCTCTTCCTCCTCATCGCGCGGCAGCCCGACCTGGGTTCCGCGGTGACGCTGCTGCCGGTCCTCGGCGGCATCGCCTATGCAGGCGGACTGCGCCTGAAACTCATCGGGTACGCGGTCCTCGTGTGCGTGCTCCTGGCGCCCGTGGCGTGGTTCTACGGACTGCAGGAGTATCAGAAGTCGCGCGTCGTCACATTCCTGGATCCCTCGCAGGATGCCCGCGGGGCGGGGTATCAGCAGATCCAGGCGCGCATCACCGTGGGGTCGGGCGGCCTCACGGGCAAGGGGTTCCTCAACGGGACGCAGGGGCAGTACAAGTTCCTGCCCGTCGCCCACAACGACTTCGTCTACTCCGTGCTCGCCGAAGAGCACGGATTCATCGGCGTGCTCGCCACGCTGGGGTTGTATCTGTTCGTGCTGATCCGCTCGCTCGACGCGGCGCGACTCGCGCGCGATCGCATCGGGGCCTACCTCGTGGTGGGCCTCGTCTCGTGTTTTGCCTTCCAGGTGATCTACAACATCGCCATGTCGGCCGGCCTGGCGCCGGTCAAGGGGCTCACTCTGCCCCTGATGAGCTATGGCGGGTCGTCGATCATCGCCACGCTCATGAGTTTCGGCTTCATCCTCAACGTGAGGATGCGGCGGTTCGCGAATTGATGGTGACGGCTCCTGCCCTCGTCGTGTGGCACATGGTGCTGCGACTGCTCGGAGTGACCTTCGGGTCGCGAGCGCCGCACGCGCCGCCCGCCCGCGGCATGGCAGGCGACCGTCCCGGGAGCTTGCTGCATGACCAAGGAGATGATTGTCTCCGCGACCGACCGCGAAACGGCGGTCGCCATCCTCGAGGACGATCAGGTCGTCGAGTTCTTCATCGAACGGGAGCGCCAGCAGGGCGTGATCGGGAACGTCTACAAGGGACGTGTCTCGAAAGTCCTGCCCGGCATGCAGTCCTCGTTCATCGATCTCGGGCTGGAGCGTGACGGGTTCCTCTACGTCTCGGACGTGATCACGCCGGCCGAGGCGCTCGAAGACGATCCCGACGAGCCGTCGACGCCGTCGGAACAGGCGGCCGATGTCGTCGCTGGTGCCGAGGACGAGGTCCGGGACGCCGCCGACGACGCCGACGACGACGCACAGGCGACCGGATCCGTGGCGCCTGCGGCAAGCAAGGGCGGCGATCGTCGTCAGCGGCAGGATCGCGCCGCGCAGCCCAACATCGAAGACCTGCTGAAGGAAGGGCAGGACGTGCTGGTGCAGGTGGTCAAGGAACCCATCGGTACCAAGGGTGCGCGCATCACGTCGCACGTCACCATTCCGGGCCGCTTCCTCGTGTTCATGCCGACCGTCGACCACATCGGCGTGTCGCGCAAGATCGAGTCGCGCGAGGAGCGCGCGCGCCTGCGTGGCATCGTCAGGCAGTTTCGCGAGGCGCACGCCTTCAACGGCGGCGTCATCATCCGCACCGCCGCGGCCAGCCGGCCAGACGCCGACATCCTGGGCGATCTCGAGTACTTCCACCAGGTGTGGATGGAGATCAGGCACAAGTCGGACACGCAGCGATCGCCCGCCGTCATCTACCGCGAGCAGAGCCTCGTGGCCAAGCTGCTGCGCGATCTGCTCACCGACGAATTCAGCGTGATCCGCATCGACTCGCCCGAGGAGCATCGCCGCGTGACGACGCTCATCGAGCGGATCATGCCGTCGATGCTGCCGCGCGTGAAGCTGTACACGCGCGACTTCCCGATCTTCGAGGAGTACGGGATCCGGACGGAGATCGACAAGGCGCTGCGCAGCAAGGTCTGGCTCAAGTCCGGCGGCTACATCGTCATCAACCAGACCGAAGCGCTGGTGGCGATCGACGTCAACACCGGCCGCTACGTCGGCAAGAAGACCACGGGTCGGCTGGAGGACACGATCCTCAAGACCAACCTCGAAGCGGTGAAGGAGATCGTGCGGCAGCTCCGCCTGCGCGACATGGGCGGCATCGTCGTCCTCGACTTCATCGACATGGAGGACAAGAAGAACCGCCAGAAGGTCTTCCAGACCCTGGAGCAGGAACTGCGCCGCGACCGCGCGCCGAGCAAGGCGATTCAGGTGTCGGACTTCGGGCTGATCATCATCACGCGCAAGCGCGTGAAGCAGAGCCTGGAGCGCATGATGACCGACACGTGCCCGTACTGTTCGGGGACGGGCACCATCAAGTCGAGTGCCACGGTCTGCCAGGAGATCCTCAACGAGTTCAGGAAGGTGGGCGGCGACATCGACGGCCGCGGCGTACTGCTGCGCGTGAACCCCGAGATTGCCGACGCCCTCCAGGGCGACGAACGCGGCGTGCTGCGCGAGGTGGAGCAGGTCATCGGCCGCAAGGTGACCGTCCGTCCCGACGCCTACCTCCACCACGAGCAGTTCGACGTGATGGCGCTCTGAGGACAGCGCAGGTACAGGGGCGGCCCTTGCCTGCCCTCCGTAGCTGCGCAGCAGCGGAG
>CAYRAE010000040.1:0-5025 GCA_964422175.1 uncultured Luteitalea sp.
CGCTCAGCCAGGCGATCCGCACGCTGCGCCGGACGCTCGGCGACGACTCGCGCGATCCGATCTTCATCCGCACGGTCTCCCGTCACGGCTACCAGTTCGTGTTCGCCGACGTCGTCGAGGAAGACGACGATGGCCGTGGCACCGGCGCGGCACCACGCGCGGCTGTTGGAGAGTCCATCGACGTTGCTGCACCGCTCGCGGTTCCGCTGGAGCGCGAGGATCCGTTCACGTCACTGATCGCGCAGGTGACTGCCGTTCCGGGTGAAGGCGTCTCTCTCGAGGATCAACGCGACGCGGCGGAGCGCCTGCATCTGTCGGGAACGTCGGCGGCGCTCGATCGACTGGTCGATCATCCGCGCGGTCCGTATGCGCGGGCGCTGCTCCGCGACACGCGGCATCTCGTGGGCGGCGCCGGTGAGGTGCCGATCGTCGGCCAGCCGCATCCGCTCGTCACGGCGGCGCACGTCGTGGCGATGCGACTGCGCAGAGCCGCGCCGCTCGTCATCAGGCGTTCGATCGGCGGCGCCGTCGGCGGTGCGCTCGTCGGGGCGATCGCGGGAGGTGCCGGCGGCCTGCTGCTCTCGCTGGCACCCCACAGCGACGCACCTCTGACAGTGGCACCTGTACTCGCGCTGGTTGGTGTGATGTGCGGGCTCGTGGGCGGGACCGGCGTGGCGGCAGGCATCGGCCTGGCCGAGGCGCTCGCGCTCTCGTGGCGACTGCCGGCACTCGTGCTCGCCGGCGCGACTGGCGGCGGCCTGGTCGGCGTCATCACGCAGTTGATGGCCCGCTGGACACTCGGCGTCATGTTCGGTCTCGATGTTCCGGTGAGCGGCGCCGTGCAGAGTGTCGTCCTTGGTGCGGGAACGGCGCTCGGTTACGCCATCGCCACGCGCGACGTCGCATCGGGGCTCGCCGCGCCGCGTGGCCATCGGCGGCTGGCGCTGGTGGCGACGACGATGGCGGCGGGGGCGCTGGCGGCGTTGGGCCTGGCCCTCTTCGGGTGGCCGCTGGCCGGCGGCACCATCCACGCCATCGCACAGGCATCGGCGGGATCGCGCCTGGCGCTGACGCCAATCGGCCAGCTCGTCGGCGAGCCCGGATTCGGCCCCGTCACCGGTGCCCTCATCACCATGGCCGAAGGCGGCCTGTTCGGCTGCGGCCTGGCGTACGGCATCACGCGACGGTTCTGAACGCCGCAGAACCGGTCTGCTCACGAAGATCTCATCGAACGCTCACGCGAGCGTGAAGACATCCGCGCGCGTTGCGCCGATGCTGCGGCGTGCCACGGTCGGCAGTCGCACCCTCGCGGCTCCGCGCACCGTGCGGAGCGAATCATGGCCCCTGCGATCGCATCAGAGGACGTCAGACCGATCATCGAACGGCCGGTTGCCAGCTCGACGCCGGCGGCCACGCACCTGCGACTCGAGGTGAGCACACCTCATCGCACGACGTTCGTGGACATCACGCCACGGTTGTCGCGCTTCGTCAGCCGCTCGGGCATCCGGCATGGCGTGCTGGCGATACACACCCTGCACACGACGACGGCCATCGTGCTGAACGAGGACGAGCCGCTCCTCCGCGGCGACATCATCCGCCAGCTGGAGCGGCTGGCGCCGGGCGACATGCCATACGCGCACGACGATCCGACCCGGCGAGAAGTGAACCGCGTGGCGGAGGAGCGCGTGAACGGCCACGCACACTGCCGCGCCATCAGCCTGGGTGCGTCGCTCAGCCTGAGCGTCGTCGATGGTGCGGTGCTGCTCGGCCGCTGGCAGCGGATCCTGTTCGTGGACCTCGATGGTCCGCAGGTGCGTCAGGTCGCCGCCACGATCGTCGGAGCGTCGCGATGAATCCCCGGACGCGCCTGGCGTGCGCGACGGGGCTGTCGCAGCTGATCGGCGAGCTGACCGGGTGTCGAGGCGAGGGTCCGATTCAGGCAGCGGCCGTGAACGGGCTCGACGACTTCCTGTGCGCGGTGCTATCCAAGGCCGGGCTCGGAGAGTCGGCCCTACCAGAACGAGGTGACGTTCGCCGGACCGCCGTGAGGCCGAGCGAATTCACACAGGCTGTTACTGCAGCCAGGCCTTGAGGGCAGCCTTGTCGATCGACTCGAGCACTCGCATGTTCGCCGTACACCGGCCCGCGTGGTTGCGAGGCGGATTGTTGGCGGGCAGGCATCGCTCGAAGTGCGCGATGGTCAGCAACTGCGGGGCCGAGCGCGGGAGCGCCGGGTTGAGCAGCGACCAGTTCGCGCGCACGAGCGGATCGCAACCGCCCGCCGGCGCCTGACGGAAACGCGAGAGCGCCAGCGTGCCAATCGCACCGCCACTGACATAGCACGCAGGCGCCGCCTTGTCTGCCGCCGACAGTCCCGCGGCCTTCGCCCTGGCGTCGGCCAGCTCCTGCTCGATCTTCGCCGCGGCAGCCTTTTCACGGGCGATGCCCGGCAACAGATCCGCAGCGGTCCGCGCGAGCTCCTCGTCGGCCTTCGTCATCGCGTCCAGATACTTCGGATCCTTCAGCATCGCCGCGATCTGCTTGTGCTCGGCCATGCGCTTGGCGCGTTTGGCGGGATCGGTGCGGTCGTCATGGTTCGCCTGAAGGCGATTCACGCCGTCGCGCGCGTCGGCCAGGCGCTGGTCGATGCTGCGTGCGACGAGCTCCAGCGTTTCGCCCATCGTCACCGGGGTCCAGATCTCCGCGTCGGTCTTCTTGATCACGATCGTGTCGCTGCCGTAGCGCGGCATGCCGAACAGATCGCGCTCCGGTTTGGCGAGGCGCACCACATCGGTGTCGAGCTTGTCGAACTCCGGCACGCGGCTGTCGCGCGCCGCGATCAAGGGCTGCGACACTTCGTTGACGAAGAACGCCAGCAGCGCCGTTTCTCCTCCGTCTTCGCGCTTGGCCTTGGGGCCGGTGCCGTACTCCACGATGTTGAACGCCCCGAAGTACAGCACCGCCGGCAACGGACGTACCGTCAGTGCGGGTTCGCCCGGGAGCGGCAGCTCTCGGCCAGACACCAGGCCGAGCGCGCCCGATGTCTCGACGCTGAACCCGATCGGAGTCGTGATGCCCTCGATGCCCTTGATGATCTCGTTCAGGCGCAGCAGGTGCGCTTCGAGAGCTTTCACATCGGCAGGCCGGGCACCGAGCTGCGTCCGGATGGTGGGGAACGCGGTGAAGCGCCATGGCTTCCACCTGCCGGGAGCATCAGGGACGAAACGCATCTGTGCAACGAGCGCCCCGGAGACGCACACGACAAGCAGTGACACAACGAGCAGAAGCCGGCGCATCGTTCCCCCTCTGACAGATGCCGAAGTGTCGGGCATTGTACAGGTTTGCGAGAGGTCGTCCCACCGAAGGGACTGGCAAGCAAAGACGTATCGAATAAGGCGTTCGATGCGGGACGCTCGCGTCAGCGAATGATGTCGCTCGCTGCGATCGCGGTCTCGGGAAATGCCTGAAGGTGGATCGTGGCGCCAGTACCGGCTTCGGTGATCCGGGTGTAGGACGCCTCCCGACGCGGCCGAGGACGTCGCCTGTGGCGACGCCCTGATCCGGTCGAACACCGACGGAGCCGCGCTGGAGATGGCCAAGGAGTACTCAGACGCCGCCGCAATCGAGCATCACGTGGGTTGCCGGCCATGTGCGTGCGATCGGGTTCCGGCGGTGCCATGTCCGGCGCACCACGGCAGCACGAGCCAGAGTCCCCCGAGTCCGATCGCGATCAGATAGAGCCCCGTGAGCCCCGCTGACGCGATGCGATGGGCCCGACTCCCGACAGGCATCATCCAGTTGAACAGCATCCCGGGCACGGCAAACTGCAGCACCATGGGCATCCAGAGCGAGAACCAGACCACATCTGCCTCCAGATCTGCTCGTCTATCAGCGGTCCGGGAATGGTATTCTCTTGCGCGCGTCAGGGGCGCATCCGGTCCGCGGAAAGGGTAGAAGCCCACCCGAGCAGTACCCACATAGCGAACTTCTTTCAGCCCGAGTGTGCGGACGCGGGCGTGGTGATGAAAGGAGTTTCGCCATGTCGTTGCCCGAACGTCCCAATCTCCGTCATCTGAAGAACCAGGCCAGGGATCTGCGCGCGCGCGGAGAGGCGGCCTCGATCGCGGACGCACAGTTCCAGATCGCCAGGCAGTATGGCTTCGCGAGCTGGCCGAAGCTCAAGGCGCACGTCGAGGCCTTCGAGGAAGTAGGGCAGCTCAAACAGGCGATCGACACCAACGACGTCGATCGCGTCAAGGCGCTGATGACGCGCAATCCGGCGCTGCACCGTGCGCCGCTCGGCTACGGCGAGGACGGGCCGCTCACCTGGGTGGCTGAATGCCGTGTTCCCTGGGGGCCGCCGTCGCCCGCGCGGCTCGCCATGGCGCGGTGGATGATCGAGCACGGATCCGACGTCCATCAAGGCGGAGACGCGCCGCTCATGCGTGCTGCGCTCAACGGGCATCGCATCCCGATGATGGCGCTGCTCGTGTCGCACGGCGCGGACGTGAACGCCCTGTGGCACGGGAACTTCCCGATCATCTTCGCTTCGTGCGAAGCCCTGGATCCTGTCGCGCTCGAATGGCTGCTCGAGCACGGCGCGAATCCGAACTGTCGCGATCATGGGTACGCGATCAGCGGCCACGCGTATCAGGGCACCGCGCTCGACTACGTCATCGCCTCGTACGGGCGTTCGCTGGAACGCCTGAGCGCGTGCATCGACCTCCTCCTCGAGGCCGGCGGCGCTACCAGATACGACACACCAGGCGTGCTGCCGCTGCTCCGCGGCCGGCTCGGTCGTCTGTCCGAACAGATCGACGCGGATCCCGCGCTCGTGCGCCGGCGTTTTCCGGAGCTCGACTGCGGCATGAGCGGTGGGCGCGCCCTCACGCTTCAGGGAAGCACACTCTTACATGTGGCTGCCGAGTACGGTACTCCGGCAGCGGCAGCGCTGCTTCTCGACCGTGGTGCCGACGTCAACGCCCGTGCCACGATCGACGAGGCGGGTGTCGGCGGACACACGGC
>CAYRAE010000040.1:5125-6492 GCA_964422175.1 uncultured Luteitalea sp.
ATGCATGGCGCCACCGGTGCAGGTCTTGTGTCTGGGAGGGGGATACTGCGCGCTGGGGCTCAGCCGCCGCCTGCGTCGTGCGATCCGCCGCGGTGACGTGGCGTTGACGATCGTCGACGCCAACAACTTCCACACCTTTCACGGCCTGGTGGCCGAGATGATCGCCGGGAAGATCGCGCCCGGGCAGATCATCAGCGCGGCACGCCGCATCTTCGCCCCCGCGCGATTCGTGAACGCGAGCGTCGACACGATCGATCCCGTCGCGCGTCGCGTGGACGTCAGCCGCTCGCTCGACGGCCGCCAGTACTCGCTGCACTACGACCATCTCGTCGTGGCCGTGGGGTCGGTGGACGACCTGTCGCGGTATCCGGGCATCGCCCAGCATGCGCTGAAGCTGAAGGCGTACGACGGATGCCTCATGGCCCGCCACCAGATCATCCGCATGCTGGAGCTGGCGGAGTTCGAGACGGATCCGGAAGAGCGCCGCCGACTGCTCACCTTCGTCATCGCGGGCGGCAACTTCGGCGGAGTGGAGGTGGCCGGCGAGCTGGCGGAGTACTTTCCGCTGCTCTGCCGGCGCGAGTTTCCGCTCCTGCAACCCGACGAGATCCGCATTGTCATCGTCCATAGCGGCGCGCGGCTCATCCCCGAGCTCCAGGAGCGACACCCGCGGCTGGTCGACTACGTGGAGAAACAGCTCGCGCGGCGGCCCTGCATCGAGGTGCGGCGAAACGCGCGCGTGGCAGCGGCCACGTCGTCGGAGATCGTGCTCGACAGCGGCGAGCGGATTGCGAGTCGCACGCTCATCAGCTGCACCGGATCCGCGCCGAATCCCCTGCTGGCCCAGTTGCCGGCGGCGCGCGACGAGCGCGGGCGGCTCATGACCGATACGTATCTGCGAGTCGCGGAGATCCCGAACGTGTGGTCGGCCGGCGACTGCGCGGCGATGCCGCACCCACGCGGCGGCTACTATCCTGCGCTCTTCTACTACGCGTACACGGGCGGCCTCCACATCGGCAAGAACATCCTGCGATCGATCGCGGGTGCGCCGCCGAAGCCGTACACGCTGTCGGGCCTTGGCGAGGCCTGCGCGATCGGACAGCGGCGCGCGGCAGGCCATCTGAAAGGCATCGAGCTCACGGGGTTTCCGGCGTGGCTGCTCTGGCGCCTGCTGGTGCTGTACTACGTCCCGACCTGGGACCGACGCGTGCGGACGCTGCTCGACTGGCTCGTCTGGCCCTTCGTGGGCCGCGACATGGTGTCGGTGGATTCCGACAGCCGCCTCATGATCAAGTCGGTGCTCTACGAGACCGGCCAGGCCGTCGTCACGCAGGGAGACGTCGGCAACACGATGTACGTCATCCAGA
>CAYRAE010000040.1:6592-15183 GCA_964422175.1 uncultured Luteitalea sp.
CACGCGCGATTCTCGGTCACCGATCGCGGATGCACGATCACGGATCTCGGCAGCCGCAACGGCACGTATGTGAACGGGACGGCCGTGACGTCCGCCGCGGTGGTCGAGGGCGATCGGCTCGTGCTGGGGCGGGTTCCGGTGGCCGTCGAATCCTCGGTCGCAGACCACCTGTCGCTCTCCGAGGACCATGCGCTCCTGGACTCTCCAGGCACGATCCACCTGTCCATCGCCGACGTGGAGGCGAAGGCGCAGTCGGCCGACGACAGCCGCTCGCTGCGCCTGCTGTCGGAAGTGGCGCGCGCGCTGGTGAAGAGCCCGCCGCCCAGCGAGGTGTTCACGCGCGTCGTGCAGCTGGCCTTCGACACGTGTCCTGCCGAACGCGCGTTCCTGGTCCTCAGGGACGAGGCGACGGGGACGCTGCAGCCGCGCGTGGCCCGCCGCCGCGACGGGACCGACATCGAGTCGGCCTCGGTCAGCCGCACGATCGTCGACCGCGTCATCGCCGATCGCGTCGCGCTGCTGGCGGCCGACGCGCAGGTCGACAGCCGCACCTCGGCGTCCATGAGCGTGCGCCTGGATCAGGTGCGGTCGTTCATGTGCGCGCCGTTGTGGCACGAGCACGACATCATCGGCGTCGTGTACGTCGACGCCTCGCGCATGCACCGGTTCTCGGCCGCCGATCTCGACAGGCTGGCCATGCTCGCCCACTTCGCGGCGATTGCCATCGAGCAGGCGCGACTCACGGCGAGAGTCAACGAGGAGGTCCGCCGCCGTGAACGGCTTCAGCGGTACCACTCGCCGGCTGTGGTGTCGCGCATCTTCGAAGGTGGGGCAGAGGGCGATGCGTCATTCCTCGCGCAGGAGCGCGACGTGTCGGTGCTCTTTGCCGATCTCGTGGGATTCACCTCGCTCTCGGAGACGCTCTCGCCAGCCCAGACGGCGGCGCTGTTGAACGGCTTCTTCGAGCGGATGGCGGAGGCGATCTTCGAGCAGGAGGGCACGCTCGACAAGTTCATCGGCGACGCGCTCATGGCCGTGTTCGGCGCGCCGCTCGATCAGCCGGACCATGCGGTGCGCGCGGTGCTGACAGCGCGCGCGATGCAGAAGGAACTGGTTGGACTCAACGAGCGAGCCACGGGCGGTCCTCCCTTGAGGATGAGGATCGGCATCCACTCCGGGATCGCGCGCGTCGGAGACATCGGCTCGGTCAGGCGTCGCGAGTACACGGTGCTCGGCGATGTCGTCAACACGGCCTCGCGGATCGAGTCGGCCGTCGCCAGGCCCGGGCAGATCGTGATCTCTCGCGCCACCCGCGATCGTCTCGACAATCGACTGGCGGTTCGCCCGCTGGGTGAGGTGTCGCTTCGCGGACGTCAGGCCGCGATCGAAGTCTTCGAGGCGAGCTGACTGCAACGGGCCGGGTCCGGCTGCCGTTTGCTGGTAGGGCGGGATCAGGCCGCCAGGCGGACGCACGACTCCAGAAAGATCCCGAGCGATCTGACGAACTCCGCCAGCGTCTGTTCGTCGGCAGCGCTGAAGGCACCGCCGCCCTTCTTGTTGAGGAGCTGCACCACGCCAATGACCGTCCCCTCACGGTCGACGATCGGCATGCACAGGATCGACTCGGTCCGAAACGCAGGCTCTGTCAGCCCTTCCGCGGTTCGCGCCTGACTGGCGATGTCGAACTCGGGGTTGAAGTCGGGGTGGCTGTAGGCGTCGGCGATGTTCATCGTCTCGCCGCTCTCGGCGACGCGCCCCGCGATGCCCGTACCGATTGGCATCTGGATCTCCAGGGGACCCGGGCCCGTGTGGTGAGCGATCTTGGCCCGCACCATTCCATGCAGTCGGTCCACCAGGTACACGGTCGCTCGCTGAGCCCCGACCACGTCGCGGATCCTGATCGCTGTCGCTTCCAGCACCTGGTCCACGAGCGTGCGTGTCGCCGCCGCGTTGGCCACGTCCATGGTTCCGAGCAGTGCCTCGAACTCGGCGGTCACTGTCTCGAGCGCATTCACGAAGCTCGCATGGGGCAGCGTCTCGAGATGGTGTCGGAGCTGGCCTTTGCGCTGGAGACTCCCGAACGCCGTCATCAGATGTTCCGTCGTGGCCGCGATGCCGGCCGTGAACGACGAGACCCTGCCGTCCTCCAGCGTCAGGATGCGATCCGCGATGTCCAGGATGCGGTTGTCGTGCGTGACCATCAGGATCGCGCACGCCTGCTCGGCGGCGAGGCGCTGCAGGAGTTCGACGACCTCACGCCCGCTCGTCTTGTCGAGTGCGGCGGTCGGCTCGTCGGCCAGTACGATCGCGGGTCGCCTCACGAGCGCCCTGGCGATCGCCACCCGTTGTCGCTGGCCTCCCGAGAGCTGATGGGGATAGTGGTCCACGCGATCCGCAAGACCGACGGCGCGGAGCATCTCGACGCATCGTTCGCGCGCCTGCGGGTGCGTTTCCGTTCCGTCGAGTTGCGCGCCCATCTGGACGTTCTGGCAGGCCGTGAGCGCGCCGAGCAGGTTGTGCGCCTGGAAGATGAACCCGATGCGCCGGCGAACCGTGACGAGCGTCTCCGGTGTCGCGCCATTGAGTTCCACGCCGAGCGTGCGCACGCTGCCGTCCTGCACCGATCGGAGGCCGCAGACGAGCGTCAGGAACGTCGTCTTGCCCGATCCCGACGGTCCCGTGCTGATGACGATCTCGCCGGGGTGGATGTCGGCCGTCACGTCGAACAGGATCTGCCTGCGCAGCTCGCCCGCACCGAAGTGATGATTGAGATTCCTGACCGAGATCGCGGGCGTCACCATCGGCCTCGTGCGTTGTTCCTAGAACGCGTCGGCCGGGTCGGCCGATCGCAGCTTGCGCATCGCCATCAGTCCGGACAGCGTACACATGACGACAGTCAGCGAGAACACGAGGGCGACGCGGGCGACGGTCATGACGATGGGGAGCCCGGTGGCTTCTCGTGCAATCGCGTAGATCCCGAGCGCCAGCAGCACGCCCACGGGCAGCCCGAGGATGGAGAGAATCAGGGACTCCTGGACCACCACCAGGAACAGCGCGCTGTCGCGATACCCCATCGCCTTGAGCGTTGCGTACTCGGGCAAGTGGTTCGTCACGTCGGTGTAGAGAATCTGATAGACGATGACCGCGCCGACGATGAGCGCGACGAGGAGTCCGGAGTCGAAGATGAAGCCCACCGGCTGCCGCTCGGCCCAGTACGCCACTTCCTGATCGAGGAACTGCTGCTTGGTCAGCACCTCCACGTCCGAGGGAAGCGTCGCCGCCAGATCCGCTCGCACGGCCTCGACGCTGGCGCCGGGGCGCACGCGGACGAGACCGATCTGGATCGTGCCCTCCGGCGCGTGGAAGATCCGCCGAAACGTCGTGTGGCTCGTGATGAGGTGCGGATTCCCCGTGAAGTCCACGCCGAGTTCGAAGAGCCCGGTGACCTCGAGCCGCCGGCCGCCCACGTCGGCGACGAGCGAATGGTTCCGGCGGAAGGCCGCGAGAATCGGGCGGTACTCGGGCCTGGTCTTCGCATCGAGCAACACGGTGTCCGCGAGCCTGAGGGACGAGAAATCGCCGTTCAGGGACGCTGGATCGAATGCACCCTCGTCGGGGCTGATGCCGAGCACGGTGATCTGGCGAACGTGACGGGTCTCCTCGTCCATGATGGCCGTCACGCCGGAGTTCACCGCGGCGACCGACGTCACGTCCGCGTGCATCAGCGCCTGGTAGAGCCGCTGTCGTGCGAACCCGCTCGCGGCGACGACGAACTCGTACTTCGGGCTGGTCAGCACGATGTCGGTCCGGAGAGGGACGAACGCCCGCGTCGCGGACGCAAACAGCGCCGACCGGAATCCGAGCTGCATCAACTGCAGCAGCACGATGAAGGTGATGCCGGCAACGGCCGCCGCCAGGCGCAGGCGCTCGCGGGTGAGCTGATGCCAGGCGAGCCTGTTGATCATCGGCTGCCACGCGTGCCGGCGCCCGACGACAGGTCGATCACGACGTTCACGCGCAGATGAATGAGGTGGGCGACCTGCGCGCCATCGTCGAGCCTGATCCTCGCCTCGACGATCCGCGTGTCGTTGAAAGCGGCCG
Organism: uncultured Luteitalea sp.; assembly: GCA_964422175.1. Taxonomy (GTDB): domain Bacteria; phylum Acidobacteriota; class Vicinamibacteria; order Vicinamibacterales; family Vicinamibacteraceae; genus Luteitalea. Next base: position 10,694 of record CAYRAE010000040.1, read on the forward strand.
GGTCCAGATGGACGACGCTGTTCTCCCGTACCCGTAAGCCGACGGTTTCCACTGTCCCTTCGATGGGCGCGGGCAGGCCGAAGCCGGTCATGCGCGCGCGGAGGCCTGGCTGCAGGCGCGCCATGTCGACTTCGGGGACCTCGGCGAGCACGTACATCGGTTCCGTGCGCGCCAGTTCCAGGATGCCGTTCGGCCCCACCTCTTCGCCGGGCCATGCGTGGATCTTCACGATTCGCCCATCGAGCGGCGCGCGAATGAGACTGGCCGCATGCTCCGCGCGGGCGCGCTCGCTCTCGCGAATGCTGGCGTCCAGCTCCGCGCGCGCGACATCGACGTCCACCTGACGGACTTCGGACAGCGCGACGAGCTGGTCTCCGGCCTGCTGCCACTGCCTGGCCAGTGATTCGGCTCGCGTGCGCGCCCGATCCAGTTCGGCGTCGGCGGCGGCACGGCTCGCGACCAGCTTCTCGTAGCGCGCGAGATGCTTGCGTGCGTCGTCGAGCTCGATGGCGAGACGATCGATCTCGGCCTGCTGCGCCGCGATCACCGACGCCTTCGCGCCGGCCCGCACCTGTTCGAGCCGCCGCCGGGCCACGTCCACCCTGGCCTGTGCGAGCACCGACTGCGCCTCGAGCTGCGCCGTGCTGTCCAGCTCGACGAGCACCTGGTGGGCTCTCACCGTGTCTCCCTCGCGCACGAGGAGCCTGGACACGATCGACGGCTGTCCGCTCAGGCTGCGGGCCGCGAGGCGCACGATGCCGTCGCCCGGCTCGATTCGACCGAGCGCGCCGATGGCGGCCACGGCCGCGTCCCGCGGCGAGTGTGCCGCCACTGTCGTGTCCTGGCGCGAGATCCGGAGGAACGCCGCCAGCGCTGCGACGACCAGCAGGACGAGGAGCGCCAGAGAGAGCGTCACACGGTTCATGGGTCGGCCTTCAGGCTAGCGTCCGGTCTCCGCGCGGCGCTGCGCGCGAATCTCGGCGGCCTTTCGATAGAGGGTGTCGGCCCCGATCTGTCGTCGCGCCCACTCGGCGACGCCCGGCATCAGTGTGGGTAGCGCCAGAATCAACCGGATGGGGCCAGGATTCAGGATGATTTCCGGCCGATCCTTCTTCACCGCCCGCACGACCGCCGCGGCGACGGCCTCCGGCGTCGTCGAGCCCAGGACGCGCGGCGCCCGCAGGCCGTGCTTCCGGGAGCGTGCGTACATCCCCGTTTCGACGAAGCCCGGACAGACAGCCGAGGCGCTCACGCCCGACTCGCGATACGACGCGCGGAACGACTGCGTGAATGCGATGAGCGCCGCCTTCGTGGAGGAATAGAGCTCATTGTAAGCGGGGCCGTACTTCCCCGCGAGCGAGCCGACGTTGACGATGTGGCCCGAGCCGCGTTCGAGCATGCCCGGGAGTACGAGCCAGCTGAGAAACATGGGCCCGGTCAGGTTGACCCGGATCAGGTCGTCGATCTCCTGTGGGAACACCTTGTGATAGGCGAGCGTCAGCAGCATGCCGGCGTTGTTGACGAGCAGGTCGATCGAGCCGAACTCCGAGATGGCACGAACCACCAGCGCCTGGAGATCGGCCTTGTTGCTCACGTCGGCGGGAACGGCGATCGCGCGCACGCCGAGCGCCTCGACTTCCTGGCGAAGTTCCTCCAGCGCCTCGGCCGACCGTGCCGTGAGCACCAGATTCATGCCCTCCCGCGCCAGCGCGCGGGCGATGTATGTCCCGATCCCCTTCGACGCGCCGGTGACGAGCGCCGTGCGGCCGGTCAACTCCCGCCCCAGGGTTGCCGTCCGCCGGACCCGCTGGCTCAGGACGCGGCTCAGCGTGACGCTCAGCGACGGGTAGCTCCGGATCAGGGTGTCGAAGCGCTCCTTCTCGAGCCGCCAGAGCCTGGCGTCTGTCGACGCGATCGCCGACGCCGATCGCGGGAAGCCCGTGATGAGCGCCATCTCGCCGAAGACGTCGCCGGTGCCGAGCTCGGCGATCGTCTGGCCGGATGGTCCCTCGGACACGATCCGGACGACACCGGTCTGGATGATGTACATGTCGACGCCGGGGTCGCGTTCCCGGAAGACGACAGTCCCGGCCGCCACGTCGACCGTCTCGAGCACGCTCGCGATCTCGGCGATCTCTTCGGCCGAGCACGACGCAAAGAGAGGAACCCCCTGCAGAGACGCGAGACGCTGTTCGCTACCGTCCATCGACCATCACTCCCACTCCTTCTTTCCTGTCATCGCGGTTCTCGCCTGGCCAGGCTTGCGGTGCCCGGCCATCGCTCGAGCGATGCCACGGCCGTGCGATAGCCGATGTCCACCAGCCTGTCGATCGATCGCCATTCGAGCAGCTTGAATTCCTCGAGCGGCGGCTCGAAGACGAGATCGGCAATCTCGTTCTCCGAATGTCGCCGCGGCAGGGATGCGGCGCGCATCAGGATGCTCGCCATGGTCGGCACGCGGACCGGCGTGGCCAGCGGGTTGAGCCGATTGAACGCGAGTCGCCAGGGGGAGGTGAAGTCCTCGGTGGCGGCGTCGACCTGCATCGTGAACGCCGGAGACACGGCCGAGGCCAGCACGGGTCCGCGCCCGAGCCCCCGCATGAAGTCCACCGGCAGATTGTTGAGCACACCGCCGTCGACGAGTACTTCCCCCTCATGGAAGATCGGTGGTCCCACCCCGGGGACGGCGATGCTGGCGGCGATCCACTTGCAGAGCGGTCCGGCGTGGTGCGCCGTCGACGCGCCGCGCGTCAGGTTCGTCGACACGCAGTAGTACATGAACGGCAGATCCTCGATCCGCCGTTCCCCGAACAGGTGCTGGAGCGCGCGAAAGTAGCGCTTGCCGCGCAGCAGCGCGATCGCGGGGATCGTGTAGTCGTTCAGCGTGCCCGCGTCGACGAATCTCCGGCGAGTCTCGTCGAGGACGCGCGCGGCGTCCCAGCCTGACGCGTACTGGGCGCCGATGATGGCGCCGATACTCGTGCCGCCGATCACATCGACGGCGAGCCCCGCTTCTTCCAGCGCGCGCAGCACGCCGATGTGCGCCAGCCCGCGTGCGCCTCCGCCTCCGAGGACGAGACAGGTGGCCGTGCCGGTGAGCAGCCGCGCGAGCCGCGCGCAGTCGCGCGGACTCCCCGGATCCACGTGGTGATGGGCGACGACAGGCACGCGGGCGAGCCAGTCAGCGGTACCACTAGGTGACCCGTGCGAACTGTCGTACAACAGCGCCAGTTCCCTGCGCGCCGTCTGCCTCGCACTGCCGTCCTGGATCAGATCGAGCAGGCTGCCGTCGATGCTCGATGGCGACCCCGTCCCGACGAACAATACGAGGTCCGCCTGCCGCAGGCACAGTCGCGTCCACGCCGACGCGCGGGGGTCGCCGGCGTAGACGAGATGGTCGTGACTCACTTCCTGCTCGTGGAGCCAGGCGGCCAGCGGCCGACTCCCGGCATCATCCGAAAGCCACTCGGCAGGGAGGCCGTGCTCCGCACGCAGCCGTTCGGGCTCGACGTGAAGCACACGTCGTTGGGCAGAGAGCGCGCGCACGAGCCTGCCCGCGCAGTCCTGGGCCGCTGCCGCCGCATCGCAGGGAATCACGGCGAGCGCGATCGGCTGGCTGGCGGTGCGCGCGTCGAGTGCCTGCTGATAGCGCGCGATGATCAGGCGGGCGAGTTCGAGCGTGACGGCAGGCTGGCGGTCGACGAGCCTTTCGAACCCTGCCTTGCTCAGCTTGATGAGATCGGTGTCGCGTATCGCATAGACGGTCGCGGAGCGGGGCTCGCCGCTGAGAAGCGCCATCTCGCCCACCGACTCGCCGCGGCCAATCTCGCCGAGCACGCGCTCACCGCGATCGTCCTGGAGCACGGCGCGCAGGCGGCCGGACACCACCACGTACACGGCGTCGGCGTGCGCCCCCGCGGTGAACAGCGTCTCACCGCTGTCCAGCCTCACCATCGAGAGTTCGGGTTCCAGGCCGCGCAGCGCCGCATCCGTCAGCGAGCGGAACAGCGACGGTGTCGCCTGCGCCAGGATGGCTGCCATCGAATCCTGTTGCATCAGGCGTGCACCTGGGCGTCTTCGTTCGGCACGGTGTGCTGGAACCAGGCCGTCGCGAGACGTCGCAACAGGGCCTTCGGAGGACAGAAATGACCAACGGCGCCCGGATTGTCCATGGAAGCCGTGACGCAAGTCAATCGCGGGCCCCCGGTGCAGGGCCACACGATGACGGGCCCGAACGGCGAACGGTCGCGCGGCTTCCGGGACCTCGTGAACGTCGATGCCCCGCATGGTCACCGTGACGACCGTCCCGTCGCTCGAGGCGCCCGAGCAGCTGCCTGCCCCCCGGCTTCACGCACCGAGGCCTGTGCCGCCGACGGGACTGACTGTCGCAACGCGATCGAATCCGGCGATCATCGGCCTCGCGGCCGCGATGGCGTGCTTGATCGCCGGCAGTTGCAGCGACGCCGCCTGGCTGCGTTCGCTGTCCCAGA
>CAYRAE010000041.1:0-14876 GCA_964422175.1 uncultured Luteitalea sp.
GGCGTGCACTCGATCGAGCACGGCACCTACATGACCGACGAGATCTTCGCGGCCATGAAGGAACGCGGCACGTGGTACGTCCCGACGATCAGCGCCGGTCGCTTCGTGGCGGAGAAGGCGAAGATCGACGGCTACTTCCCGGCCGTGGTCCGGCCCAAGGCCGCCGCCATCGGCCCGCAGATCCAGGACACCTTCGGGCGTGCGTACAAGGCTGGCGTGAAGATCGCGTTCGGCACCGACCAGGGCGTGGCGCCGCACGGCGACAACGGGAAAGAGTTCATCTACATGACCGAGGCCGGCATGCCGGCCATGGAGACGATCAAGGCCGCCACGTCGAGCGCCGCGCAGGTGATCGGCATGGAGGCGGATCTCGGGACCGTCGAGAACGGCAAGATCGCCGACCTCGTCGCCGTGCCGGGCGATCCGCTGGCCGACATCACGGCGATGACGCGCGTGCACTTCGTCATGAAGGGCGGAGTCGTCCACAAGCACGAGAACGCCGCAGCCGCGCCTGCGCGCCGCTGAACCTGTCGAACCGATGGCCATCACCGTCTATCAGTACCCGAAGTGCAGCACCTGCCGGAACGCGCTGAAGTGGCTCGATCAGCAGGCGATTCCTTACTCGTCCATCGACATCGTGGCGGCGCCGCCGTCGGCGTCGACGCTCCGCCGCCTCCATCGCGCGTCGCACTTGCCGCTGGCGAAGTTCTTCAACACGTCTGGGGAGAGCTACAGGAACGGCGGCTTCAAGGATCGGCTGAAGACGATGAGCGAAGACGAGGCATACGCGGCGCTCGCGGCCGATGGGAAGTTGATCAAGCGCCCGCTCGTCGATGCCGGCGATGTTGTGCTCGTCGGCTTCGATCCGCCTGCATGGGCAGAGGCCTTACGCCGCTGACGCGTCGCTCACGGCACGCGCCAGGTGTGGAGGCGTGTGGCGTCGGCCGGTAGATCCGTCGAGCCCGGTGTGCTGCCGTTGACCTGCAGCACGTACGCCAGGATCGCGGCGTATGTCTCGGGCGGCAGCGATCCGATGGCGGCGGGCGGCATCGTGCCGCGCGCCTTCTCGAACAGATCCGCCACGGGGCGGCCACTCCACTGACGCCTGAAGTACTCGCCGGCCAGCGGCGTCCCGAACGTCCCGTTCGCGAGCGACGCGCCGTGGCACACCGCGCACGACGCTTCGTACGCCGTCTTCCCGGCGACCACTTGCGCCGCACTGAACGGCGGTGACGGTCCGCGCGGCACCGTGCGCGGCGCCGGGACCGGTTCGACTCGACGAGCAGACGATGGGGGACGTGCCGGTGTGGTGGTGGCGACGGCCGGCGTGCTCGTGCCTGCGGCTTCGCCCTCGTACGTGAACGCGAGGATGGAGCCGTCGTTGTCGCGGCTCTTGGCCACCTGGAGATCGGTGAGTGATTCGACGAGGCCGCCGCTCGTCGTCGCGACGAAGATCGTCCGCCCGTCGGGATGGACCGCGGTGTCGCGATAGCGATTCTGCGTGCGGGCTTCGCGCGTGACGGGACCGGACGCGCGCTGTCCCGACGCATCGAGCGGCACGATGTAGAGCGAGCCGCGCTTCAGGGCCGACACGATGAGCACGCGATCCCATCCCGGGATGCCGTCGTGGTGTGCGTACGCCTCGACGCTCGCCGCCGCCACCGTTGGCCAGCAGAGATAGTGCACGCCGCCGCACGCCGGATCCTCGAAGTCGTGGCCGGTGGGCACCGTGAACAGCGTTGCGAGCGGCGCCACCATCGGCTGCGTGAACGCCGACTCTGGCGCGCGCGGCACAGACGGCGGAATGGCGAGGTCGCTGAAGCGCAGGCTCGCGCACGGCGTCGTCGAGTCGCCCCAGCGTGCGTATTCGTACGCGCTGTCGTCGCGATAGCCCGCCACGTGCGGCCACCCGTAGTTGCCGCCCGGCATCAGCACGTTCACCTCATCGTCGGACTTGGGACCGTGGTCCGAGGTGTACATCGTGCCGTCGACACCCATCGTGATGCCCTGTGGATTGCGGTGGCCGTATGTGTACACGTGACTGCGCACGCCGCCGATGACGGGGTTGTCCGCGGGGATGCCGCCGTCGGTCGTGAGGCGCAGCGTCTTGCCTTCGTAGGCGGACCAGTCTCGCGCGTCGACTTCAGTCTGCGTCGGCAGTTGCTGCGAGTAGATCGGGTGACAGTAGTTTCCGAGCTGGTTACCACCCTGGTCGCCGATCGTGAGGTGGAGCGTGCCGTCGGGACCGAACGCGAGGCGCATGCCGTAGTGGTCGTTGCCGGCCGGCAGGCCATCGAGGATGGTGACGGGATCGACGAGCGTGGCTGTCGCCGCGTCGTAGCGCAGACGTACGACCTTCGAATACAGATGGCGGAACGGACTTGCCGGATCGCTGAATCGCAGATCCGCGGGCCGCGCCATGTCGACGTAGGTGACGGCGACGTACACCTCGTCGTGGCCCGTGCGACGGAGCAGTTGCGGATGGAGCGCCATGCCCAGCACGCCACCCGACCCGGCAGCCGAGGCGATGCCATCGAGCGTGGCCGCCACATGGCGCGCACCGGTTGTCGGATCCACGCGCGTGATGCGCAGCGCAGGACGTTCGGTCACCCAGAGCATCCCGTCGGGTCCCCAGGCCACCTCCCACGGATCCTGGAGGCCCGATGCCACGACGCGCATGGCGAATCGCTTCGTGCCGCTCCTCAGCGAGGGAGGCGCGGGCTGCGCGAGCGTCAGCGCCGTAGCCGCCACGACGCCAGCGAGGGCCAGCCATGCATGCAGGGGGAACGCGAATCCGCCGGGTCGTCGCACCGAGCAAGGCTAGGGGGAGCCTGCCGCACGCGTCAATCGGCGGAGCGGTGTATGGCCGGGCCCGGAGGGCCGGCCCTACCTTGATGTCCTGAGCGGGCCGAAGGGTGGAGGGCTCGCCCTACCTCGAGATCACTCGGCGACTGGCAGGGTCGGCTCTCCGAGCCCGACCCTGTGTGTGGTGACGTCAGCCGCGCGTCCAGTCCAGGCGCAGGTCCTCGCCTCGCGGCGCGAATCGCTGCAGGTGGCGCAGCAGCACGCCCTCCCAGCGATCGAGGTCGGATTCCGGGGCGTCGACGGTGACGGCCAGGCCGGTGGCGCCGGCGACGAGACGGCACGTGGCGTTGCCGTTGTCGGCGCCGAACGGGATGACCGCCTGCGTGTCGTCGCCCTGGATGGCGAACTTGTGGCGCCAGTGCGCACAGAGACGCGTGATGTACCGGCTCGCGGTGCGCGTGGGGAGGGTCGTGCGTGTCGCGGCCATGACGTCAGCGGGGGAACAGGTCGGGGTTGTCGGTGAACATCCCGTCCACCTTGTACACCTCGACGAACTTGCGCATCTGCGCGGTGAGGGCCTCGCGGGTGGTCGGCAGCGACTGGAGCTGCGCCTCGAGTTGCTGGCGCACGGCGGGCGGCGCGTCGGGGTAGCCGGGCGTCTTCGCCGGCCGCAGGATGAACGTGTACGGCACGACGGTGAGCCCAGCGGCGTGCGCGCGTACCACGACGTCGGGATCACGGTCGATGATCTGGTAGGCCGGCGCGATGCCCGTGGCGAACGTCTTCACCTCGGCGAGCCCCTCCGGCGTGAGCCAGCGCGCGGCGGCGGGCCCGGCCGAGATCAGGAAGCTGCGGGGCACTTCCGGCATCAGCTTCGCGAGGCGCCGCACGCTGTCTTCCTCGAAGACCTGCATGTGGACGGCGGGACGACCCTTGACCGTTGCACCCACGAGTCCGTTCTTCCGCAGGATGTCGGTCACGATCTGTTCGGGGTCGAAGCCCTTCGCGCGCAGGCGCCCCGGGAACTTCAGTTCCGGGAACAGGCCCGCCTTGCCCTTCACGAGATCGATGGTCTCCTGGAGGGTCATCATCTTCTCGCCCTTGAACTTCGGGTCGAACCACGAACCGGCGTCGAGCGACTTGATCTCGGCGAGCGTGAAGTCCTCCACGAGCCAGCGCCGCTGCACCCGATCGCCGGTCTTCACTTCCGTGAAGCGGTCGGGGAAGCGCTCCTTGACGTCTGACGTGCGATCGAGACTGCCGTCGTGCGAGCTGACGAAGACGCCGTCCTTCGTCAGGGCGATGTCCGGTTCGACGTAATCGGCGCCCTGTTCGATAGCCAACCTGTACGCGGCGGCTGTATGCTCTGGCGCGTAAGCGGAGGCACCACGGTGGGCGATCACGTACGTCCCCGTGGCTTGCATGGCGCTCGTCGTCGCGTCGACACGACTCAGATGCAGTCCGCCGACGGCACAGGCGAGGGTGAGAGCGAAGAGGAGAGGTGAGGAGGGAGCGCGCATGGACACAGCTTACAACGGCGCCACGTCGGCCTCATGACGCCCTGGTCGTGCGACCATCACCACGCCGTCGCACGGTCGTGACAACGGCTTGCGAACATCTGACGCGGACGGCCCACGGCGAGGCTGTCCGTCGCATTCATCTTTAGTCGGTTCGCCGAAGGAGATCCACGTGTCCATCCAACGACTTCTCATGTGTTGTGCACTGCTGCTGTGTTGGGCATGGCCGGCGCACGCGCAATTCGAGACCGGTTCGATCACCGGTACCGTACAGGACAGGAGCGGTGGCGTGCTGCCCGGCGTGACGATCACGCTGCGCAACGTCGACACCAACGTCTCGCAGGTCACGACCACCAACGACAGCGGCGCGTACGAGTTCTTCACCCTGCGCGTGGGCCGCTACGAGGTCAAGGCCGAACTCGAGGGCTTCGCGACCTCCATCGTGCAGGACATCGCGCTCGCCATCGGCAATCGGCAGCGCGTGGACGTCACGCTCGGCGTCGGCGGGCTCGCGGAATCGGTCGAAGTGCAGGCCACGGGCCTGCGGCTCGAGAAGGATTCGAGCCAGCGCAGCTCCGTCGTGACATCCGAGCAGGCCGTCGCCCTGCCGCTCCCGGGCCGTGAGTACTCGGCGCTGGTGCAGCTGTCGCCCGGCGTCAGGCGCTCGACGATCAACAACACGCAGGGCACGGGCCGCGAGGGGTCGTTCACCATCAACGGGCTGCGCAGCACGTACAACAACTACCTGCTGGACGGCATCGACAACAACGCCTACGGCACCAGCAACCAGGGGTACTCGAACCAGGTGATCCAGCCGCCACCCGACGCGATCGTCGAGATGCGCGTGGTGACCAACAACATGAGCGCGGAGTACGGGCGCAGCGGCGGCGGCACGATCAACGTGGCGTACAAGAGCGGCACGAACCGCTTCAGCGGCGCGGGCTGGGAATACCGCCGCGATCCGGCGCTCAACGCCACGGGCTTCTTCAAGCCGGCGGCAGGCACCGAGCCGAAGATGACGCGTGACCAGTACGGCTTCGTGTTCGGCGGGCCGGTGCTCCGCAACCGCGCGTTCTTCTTCACCGACTACGAAGGGCTGCGGCAGGATCGCTACACGGTGGCCACCTCGTCGATCCCCGACATGACGCAGCGGCAGGGCATCATGAGCGTGGCGGTGCGCGACCCGCGCAGCGGCGAAGTGTACCCGGCCGGCACGCCACTACCGATGACCGCCGCGGCGCGCAAGATTCTCCAGGAACTGCCCGCGCCCACGGGGCCCGGTACGGCCAACAACTATCGTGCGACGATCCTCGCGACCAACCGCACGAACAAGTTCAACATCAAGGTGGACGAGAAGTTCACCGACAAGCTGTCGCTCTTCGGCCGTTACGGCTGGCGCAACACGGACATCGTCGAGGAGTCCGGGCTGCCGCTGCCGTCGGGTGGCGCGGGCAACGGCACGACGTACGTGAGCAATCGCGCGCTGGCGCTCGGCGCCACGTACATGCCCGGCGGGACGCAACTGGTGGAACTGCGCTTCGGGTGGTCGAGCACGGAAGGCGGAAAGAACCCGCCGGCGCTCGGCACCGCCAGCGCGCTCGATGCGTACGGCATCACGGGATTGCCGACCGATCCGCGCGTGGTGGGCGGCCTGCCCACGCTGACCATCACCGGGTTCACGGCCCTCGGCCGTCAGGCAACCAACCCGCAATGGCAGTACCCCAAGGTGTGGAACCCGAAGATCAACTACTCGGTGGTACGCGGCAGGCAATCGATCAAATTCGGGTACGAATTCCAGCGCATCAACACGCAGGTGCAGGACGTCAACCCGCTGTACGGCACGAACATCTTCTCGGGCCAGTTCACCAGGCCGACGGGCATCGCCGCCAACAACGTCTACAACCTGTCGGACTTCATGCTCGGCTACCAGTCGCAGTACACGCTGAGCAACATCCTGGTGGCAGACATCCGGCAGAACATGCAGTTCGCCTACGTGCAGGACGACATCCGTGTCAACAGCAAGCTGACGCTCAACCTCGGGCTGCGCTACGAGTACGCGACGCCGCACTGGGAGGCCAACAACGTCCTCTCCAACTTCGACCCGGCGTCGCTCTCGATGGTGATGGCGCGCGACGGCTCGCTCGAAGACCGGACGACGATTGCGCCCGACCGGAACAACTTCGGCCCGCGCCTCGGCTTCGCGTACTCGGTCACGCCCACCACCGTCGTGCGCGGTGGGTTCGGGACCTCGTACGTCCACTTCCAGCGCGCCGGCGGCGCCAACATCCTGCCCATCAACGGCCCGCAGGTGATCAACGCCGTCGCGGTGCAGAACAACCCCACGGCCGCGGCGTTCCGCATGTACCAGGACGGCTTCCCCGTCGGCTGGACGGACCCGAGCCAGTTCAATCCGGCGGCGGCCAACGTCACGTACATGCCGCGCGACTATGGAGCGAGCCGCGTGAACAGCTGGTTCATCTCGGCGCAGCGCGAGATCTTCGCCGGCACCATCGTCGACGTCGCTTACGTCGGCAACAAGGCGAACGGGCTGCTCCAGCTGGCCAACTACAACCAGGCGCGACCCAACGCGCAGGGCGAGAACACGCCGTTGCAGGCCCGCCGTCCGATCACGAGCTTCGGAGACATCACGTACGCATGGAACGGCGGACGCTCCGACTACCACGGCTTCCAGTTCAAGACCGAGACGCGCCGCCGTGGCCTGTTCTTCGTGAACGCCGTGACCATCTCCCGCGCGCGCGACAACGGCGCGGGCTCGCTCGAGAACGCCAACGGCAACTCGCCGGGCATTCAGGACTTCAACAACCCCGATGGCGACTGGGGCATCTCGGGCTACAACCAGCCGTTCAACTGGACGAGCAGCGTGGTGTGGGACGTCCCCGTGGGGCGTGAGCGCAGGTACCTCGGGAACACGTCAGCGTTGGTCGACGCGTTGCTCGGTGGGTGGCAGATGGCGCTCGTGAGCTTCGTGGTGGCGGGCGATCCGGTGACCTTCACGTACACGCCTGCCGCGCTCGCGCAGGTGTCGGGCATCACGCAGGACTTCCGCGGTGCCACCAACTACCGTCCGAACCTGAACGGCGACGCGTACGGCGATCGCAACTCGCTCACGAGCTACTTCAATCGCGACGCGCTGTCGGTCCCCGACACCTGGAGCCCGTTCGGCAACGCTGCGCGCAACAAGTACCGCGGACCGAATCAGTGGACGGTGGACTTCGCGCTCCAGAAGCGCTTCACGCTGCCGGTGGGCACCAACACGCGCGTCGAAGTGCGTGCCGAGGCGTTCAACCTCCTCAACCGCACCAACTTCAATCCCCCGAACGGCAATCTCAGCTCGAACGCCTTCGGCTCGATCACCAGCACCGCCGACGCCCGGCAGGTGCAGCTCGGCGTGCGCTTGTCGTTCTGACGCACGGGACAGGCAGGGCCGGGCCCGGAGTGCCGGCCCTGCCCAGAAACGAGCCGGCCCTGCCACCTGAAGGCAGGGCCGGCTTTCCCGACTGCGTTCCTTCCTTCCTTCCTTCCTGAATTCCTGCCCATGCCGTCCGCTTCTCCTGCTCGTATCGCTGCCGATCTCCGTGTGCTTGTGGAGGACATCGGGATCAGGCTGGCCGGCACTCCTGCCGAAGCCGCTGCCGCGGATCTCGTGCGCCGCGCCGCCGCTGACATCGGCGCCGATGTGTGGGAGGAGGCCTTTCCCGTCCGCGCGCGCGCCGTGTCCGAAGAGCAGCTCGAGATCCGGCTCGGCGAGACGTGGCGGCCATATCCGTGCTCGCTGTTCAGCAGCACGCCCGGCACCGACGGCGAGTGGCGCACGGCAGACATCGTCGTGCTCACGCCGACCGACTATCAGCGCGACGACCTTTCGTACGTACGAGGCAAGGCCGTCATCCACCTCGGGTGCCATATCGAGTCGCGCGCCGCGTACGCGAGGCTGATGGCGGCGCAACCGGCGTTCCTGTTGATGGTCGACACGCGGTACCCCGGAGCCACGCCGCTGGCAGACGGGATGTTCCCGGCGTACACGGCCGCGATCGGCGCGGTGCCGACACTCAACGTTGCGCATCAGGATGCCTGGCAATGGGTAGTCGACGGCGCCACGGCCGCGCGGTGCCGCGTCGTCGGTGGCATGGTCCCCGCGACATCGCAGAACGTCATCATCGATCTGCCGGGCACCGACAAGGCCGAGGAGATCCTGTACGCGAGCGCGCACCACGACACGCAGGCCGGATCGCCTGGCGCCGACGACAACGGGTCTGGCGTGGTCGGCGTGATGGAACTCGCGCGCCTGCTCGCTCCGCGCGCGCGACGTCGCACGGTGCGGCTCATCTCGTTCGGTGCCGAGGAACAGTTGTCGGTGGGATCGGCCGCGTACGTGCGTGCGCACCGCGACGAGGTGTCGAGCCGCGGGCGTTGCATGTACAACCTGGACAGCTACGGCTCGCCGCTCGGCTGGCTGCAGGTCTACGTCAACGCGCACCCTGATTTCGAAGCCTCGTTCAGACCGTACTTCAGGACTGAAGGGATGTACTACCAGACGGTGACCACCGTCGTGCCGTACGCGGATCACTTCCCCTTCATCGCCGCGGGCCTGCCCGGCGCGTTCCACTATCGCGTCAACTGCGACGGCGGCCGCTTCTTCCACCATCGCCCTGACGACGATCTGTCGCGCGTGTCGCCGTCTGTGATCGCGCGCGACGTCTCGGCCGTTGCGACATGGCTCGACGCGATGGCCTGCGCCGACACGCTCCCGTTCACCCCATCGATCCCCGAAGCCCAGCGGGCCGACATCGCCGCCTGCTGGGACGACCTCTTCGGAGGTTGGTGAGCGGGCCGGGCTCGGAGAGCCGGCCCTACCTATCGCCGCGCTGTGTAGGGCCGACTCGACCTACGGCTGCAGAAGGTAGGGCCGGCTCTCCGAGCCCGGCCCGCGACACGCCCGCCCTCTCCGACATTCTCGGCATTTCCGGTATTTCCGGCATTCCCTGTTACAGTCCCCTGCATGTCGACAATCGGGATCGCGGGGCGACTGGCGGGGCTGCTGCTGGCCGTGCACCTGCTGGGTACAGCGGCGTGGGCGTCGGACAGGTGGACCGAGGCACGTGCCAACGAGTGGTATGCGCGGCAGGGGTTCCTCGTCGGGGCGAACTACGTGCCGGCGACGGCGATCAACGAACTCGAGATGTGGCAGGCCGATACGTTCGATCCGAAGCGCATCGATCTCGAGCTCGGGTGGGCCGCCGCGATCGGCATGAACACGATGCGCGTGTTCCTGCACGATCTCGCGTATCAGCAGGATCCGGAGGGTTTCCTGCGACGCGTCGACACATTCCTGACCATCGCGCAGAAGCATCGCATCAAGCCGATGCTCGTGCTGTTCGACTCCGTGTGGGATCCGTTCCCTGCGCTCGGCCCGCAGCGCCCGCCGCGTCCAGGCGTGCACAACTCGGGCTGGCTGCAGAGCCCGGGCAAGGTCGCGCTCGAAGATCCCTCGCACTGGCCGCGACTCGAAACATACGTGAAGGCCGTTGTCACTCGCTTCAAGGACGATACGCGCGTGCTCGCGTGGGATCTCTGGAACGAGGTCGACAACATGAACGAGCCCGCGTACAGCAGCCTCGAACCGAAGAACAAGGGTGAGCTCGTGCTCGCGCTCCTTCCGCAGGTGTTCGCGTGGGCGCGCGCCTCGTCGCCCACGCAGCCAATCACGAGCGGGCTGTGGCGCGGCGGCGACTGGTCGAAGATGCTCGAACTGCCGGCCATCGATCGCCTGCAGGTCGCGCTGTCGGACATCGTGAGCTTCCACAGTTACGACCCGCCCGCGCAGCTCGAAGCCCGCATCACGCAGTTGCAGGCCTACAAGCGGCCCATCATCTGCACCGAGTACATGGCGCGCGGCAACGGCAGCACCTTCCAGGGATCGCTGCCGATCCTGAAGCGTCATGGCGTCGGCGCGATCAACTGGGGCCTCGTGCAGGGCAAGGCGCAGACGCACCTGCCGTGGGACTCGTGGCGGCGCCCGTACGTGGATCGCGAGCCATCGGTGTGGTTCCACGAGGTGTTCCGCAACGACGGCACGCCGTACGACGCGGAGGAGACGGCGCTCATTCGTCGTCTCACGACCCCCGCGCGTGACGAGGCAGATCCCCTTGCGCGCCTGCGCGGCGGCATATGGTTCGTGGAACAGATCCAGGGCGGGCCGATCGTCGAAGCCTCGCGCGTGACGATGACGTTCGGGACCGATGGACGGGTGGCAGGCTCGACGTCGTGCAATACGTACAGCGCGGCGTACGCGATCACGGGCGATCGCCTGACGATCACGATGCCGATCGCGTCGCTGCGCGGGTGCGAGGCACCGCTGATGGCTCAGGAAGCCGTGTTCCTCACGGCGTTACGGAACCTGGCGCGGTACGAGCTGAGCGACGCAGGCGTCCTCACGCTGCACACCACCGACGGCCCCGCATTCGTCGCCCGTCGCCGCTGACGATGGGCGAGGCCTGGTGCGAATGTGATGGCATAAGATCCGGCTCGTTGTCATGACCATCGATCGTCGTGCGTTTCTCTCTGCCGCGGCACTGGCGGCGCTCCCTGCGATTCGGACTTCCGCGGCCGGCTGGCGCGCGGGGGTGGCCGTTGCCGACATCACGCCCACCTCGTCGCTCTGGATGGCGGGATTCGCCGCGCGCACGCGGCCGTCGCAGGGAACCGCGATGCCGCTGCACGCCAAGGCGCTCGCGCTCGAAGATGCAGGCGGCCGACGCCTCGTCGCCGTGACGCTCGACCTGCTTGGCGTGACCGACGGGATGGCCGATCGCATCAGCACGCGCGTCGCCAGGGCGCATCGCCTGACGCGCGAACGCCTGTTGCTCGCGGCAAGCCACACGCACAGCGGACCCGTCGTCGACGCGCAGCTCATGGTGGCCTACGACGTCACGCCCCAGCAGGTGCGCGACATCGAGGCCTACACCGCGACGCTCGAAGATCAGATCGTCGACGTCATCGGCAAGGCGATCGCCGCGCTCGCGCCCGCGACGCTGCACACGGGCGCGACGACCGCCGCGTTCGCCGCGAACCGTCGCGTGCAGTTCGGCGAGAACGGTCCCGTCGATCATCGCGTGCCCGTGCTGCGGGTGGACGTCGGTGGTCGTGGGAAAGCGGTGCTCTTCAGCTACGCGTGTCACAACACCACGCTGTCTGCCGAGAACGTCGAGTGGCACGGCGACTACGCCGGCGTGGCACAGGCCGCCATCGAGGCGGCGAATCCGGGAGTGACGGCACTCTTCATGTCCGGCTGTGGTGCCGACGCGAATCCGAAACCGCGCGGCACGCGCGACGACGTGCAGCGGCACGGCGAGGCGCTGGCGCGTGCGGTCAGCGGGGCGCTGTCGACGTTGACGCCCGTCACTGGCGACGCCCGTGCTGCGTATGGCGTGACGGAGCTGCCGTTCGAGGCGGCGCTCACGCCAGAGCAGTGGAAGGCGCGCTTCGGTCTCGCCGACCCCTACGTGGCGCGTCATGCGCGCGAGATGGATCGCATCGCGGCCCGCGACGGACGCCTGCCGCGCGCGCACGGCATCCCGCTCCAGGTCTGGCGCATCGGCAGGGACGTGACGCTCGTCGCGATCGGTGGGGAAGTGGTGGTGGACTACGCGCTCCGCCTGCGGCGCGAACATCCAGACGCCAACATCTGGCCCGTCGGTTACGCCAACGACGTCTTCGGCTACGTCCCATCACGTCGCATCCTGCAGGAAGGCGGCTACGAAGGTGGCGGCGCGCTCCTGTACTACGTGCAGCCCGGGCCGTTCGACGCGTCCGTCGAGGACCGCATCGTCGCGGCGCTCGACCGCCTGATCGCGAGCACGCGATGAGCGCGCGCACCGCGACGGCCCTCTAGGGATGCCTGCGCCGGCCGACTCCCCGCGCGCCACCTGGCAGTTCCTCTGGGACCTCATCACGCCGTATCGCGGGTCGCTGGGGGTCGTCGCGTTCGCGCTGCTCGTCCAGACGGCCGCGCGGCTCGCCTCGCCGTGGCCCATGAAGGTCGTTCTCGACTCGGTCTTCGGCGGCCTGCCCCTGCCCGACTTCCTCGTGCCCCTTCTCGGCGCCGCGCCGTCGCCGCTCGCGATGCTCAACGTCGCCGTCGCCGTCACTATCGCCGTCGGTGTGATCGAGGCCGCTGGCAGCTACGCGGGCGCCTACTACACCGCCAGCGTGGGGCAATGGCTGGCGCACGATCTGCGCCAGATGCTCTACGCGCACCTCCAGCGTCTGTCGCTCTCGTTCCACGAACGTCGTCAGGTCGGCCCCCTCATCAGCACCATCACCGACGATGTGCGGGCGGTGCAGGACTTCGCGTCGCAATCGCTCGTGACGATGGTGGTGGACATGCTCACGATCGTGGGCGTGCTGGCGGTGATGCTGTCGGTCAACTGGAACTTCACGTTGATCGCGCTGTCGGTCACGCCGCTGCTCGCGCTCTTCGTGTACCGGCTCCGTCACCTGTTGCGCGCGTCGACGCACGACGTCAGGCGCCGGCAGAGCGAGATCGTGTCGATCGTGCAGGAAGGCCTCACGGCGATTCGCGTCGTGAAGGCGTTCGCGCAGGGCCAGTTCGAGCGCCAGCGCCTCGACGCCAAGAGTCTCGAGAGCGTCGAAGCCGGCCTGCGCGCGCGGCGCCTCCGCGCACTCCTCCCCTCGATGGTGACGGTACTCGTGGCAGCGGGCACCGCCGCGGTGCTGTGGTTCGGCGGACGTCTCGTACTCGAGCAGCAGATGACGGCCGGCGCGCTCGTCGTCTTCCTCACCTACCTCGCGCGCCTCTTCACGCCGATCCAGGCTCTCGCGCGCACGAGCACGCAGGTGGCGCAGGCGTCGGTGGGCCTCGAGCGGGTTCGCGAGGTGCTGGCGGCCGACGAACGGCTCGTACGCGCGCCGAATGCGCACGTCCTCACGCGCGTCGACGGCGCCGTGGAGTTCCGTCACGTCAACTTCGGGTACGTCCCCGATCGACTGGTCCTGCACGACATCTCGATCGTCGTGGCGCCGGGGCAGATGATCGGCCTGGTCGGGCGCAGCGGCAGCGGCAAGAGCACGCTGGCGAGCCTGATTCCGCGCTTCTACGATCCGACGTCGGGTCAGGTGCTCGTCGACGGCATCGACGTCAGGCAGGTCTCGGCCCGATCGCTCCGTCGTCACATCGCGATGGTGCTTCAGGAGACACAACTGTTCCACGCGCCCATCTGGCAGAACATCGCGTACGGGAGTCCTGACGCGACGATGGATGACGTGATCGAGGCCGCGCGTCAGGCGCACGCGCACGCATTCATCGAGACGCTGCCCGACGGCTACGACACGATCGTGGGGCAGGGCGGGACGTCGCTCTCGGGCGGGCAGCGGCAGCGCATCGGCATCGCGCGCGCCATGATCCGCAAGGCGCCCATCGTCGTCCTCGACGAGCCGACGTCGGGCCTCGACGCCGAGTCCGAAGCGCTCGTCTTCGACGCGTTCGATCGCCTGCTCGCCGATCGCACGGCGTTCGTGATCGCACACCGCCTCGCCACGATCCGCCGCGCCGATCAGATCCTCGTCCTCGATCAGGGCCGTATCGTCGAACGGGGCACGCACGACGAGTTGTCGCGAGCCGGCGGGCTGTACGCGCTGCTGCTGGAGGAACGGGAGCGGTAGGGTCGCCCCTCCGGGCCCGACCGAGAAACGGTAGATGTAGGATGCACCCGTGCAACAGCTCCAACGGTGCCTCTCCACCCTCGTCGCCGCGTTCCTGATCGCGCCCCTCACGGCCGCCGCGGCATCTCCGGACGTCATCACGCTCGTGCCAGGCACGATCGTCGTCAGGCCGACTGCACCGCCCGTCGAGCGCGTGGCGGCACAGGTGCTCCAGGAGGAACTGGAGTCGCGCCTCGGCGCGCGCCCGGCCATCGCCGAGACGTGGCCTTCTGACGCCCGCGTCGCGATTGTCGTCGCCGCGGGACTCCAGTCAGGCAGCAGGCCGTGGGCCGGTGCGCCAGCCGTGCCGAGTTCGGGCGCCGACGCGAAGCGCCCCGAGGGCTTCCACCTGACCGTCACGACCGTCGGCGGCAGACACGTGGTCTGGGTGAACGGCGCCGACGCGCGTGGTGCGCTCTTCGGCGTCGGTGAACTGCTGCGCACGCTGCGATGGACGCCCGGCGGTGGTTCGTCGACCGGGACCGGTCTCCCCGTGCCGCTCGACATCTCGTCGTCTCCTGCTTACGCGATACGCGGGCATCAGCTCGGGTATCGTCAGCATTCGAACACCTACGATGCGTGGGACGAGGCGCGCTACGATCGCTACATCCGCGAGTTGGCGCTGTTCGGGGCCAACAGCATCGAGAACATTCCGCTGCAGGACACGCGGGTGAGCCCGCACTTCACGCTGTCGCGCGAGGCGATGAACGTCGCCATCAGTCGCGTCTGTCAGAAGTACGGTCTCGACTACTGGATCTGGACGCCGGCGGACTTCGATCTCGCCGACGCGCCCAAACGGGCCGAGGCCCTCGA
>CAYRAE010000042.1:0-14354 GCA_964422175.1 uncultured Luteitalea sp.
GGTTCGGCTCCGGCAAGGCGCTGCTCTCCGACGACCTCCGGCCCGACAGCCGCGTCATCTACTACCGCCGGATCAGCGAGCGCGTGCGCAAGATCGCGCCGTTCCTCACCTACGATCAGGATCCGTACCTCGCGATCGCCGACGGCCGGCTCTTCTGGATCCAGGACGCCTACACCACGAGCAGCCGCTACCCGTACGCGAGCGCGATCGCGTCGGCCGCCAACGCGTCGGTGTCCAACAACTCCATCAACTACATCAGGAACTCGATCAAGGTCGTCATCGACGCGTACAACGGCACGACGCGCTTCTATCTCGTGGATCCGACGGATCCCATCGCGCAGACGTACGGCCGCATCTTCCCCGGCCTGCTCCAGCCGCTCGACGACATGCCCGCCGCGCTGCGGCAACGCCTGCGCTATCCGCAGGACATCTTCGCCGTGCAGGCCGCGATGTTCGCGACGTACCACATGCAGGGCGCGGCGGTCTTCTACAACAAGGAAGACCAGTGGGAGGTGCCGTCGATCGACAGCGGCGACAGGCCCGTGCGCATGGAGCCGTACTACACGATCATGAAGCTCCCCGGTGAGCGCGGCGCCGAGTTCATCCAGATGCTGCCGTTCACGCCGCGTCAGAAGGACAACCTCGCCGCGTGGATGATCGCGCGCAGCGACGGCGAGCACTACGGCAAGCTCGCGGTGTTCCAGTTCCCGAAACAGAAGGTGGTGTTCGGCCCGCGGCAGGTGGTGGCACGCATCAACCAGGATCAGGCGATCGCCCCGCAGATCACGCTGTGGAACCAGCAGGGCTCGCAGGTGATCCAGGGCACGCTGCTGGTGATCCCGATCGAGGAGTCGCTCATCTACATCCGCCCGCTCTATCTCCGCGCGTCGGGCGGACAGATCCCCGAACTCAATCGCGTCATCGTCGCGCACCAGGATCGGATCGTGATGGCCGAGACGCTGAGCAAGGCGCTCGACCGCCTGTTCCCGGCCGATGGATCGGCGCCGGTGCCGCCGCCGCCGGTCGACGCCGCGTCGATGGCCGCGCTCCTCAGGCAGACGCCGGCCGGCGGCGAGGCGCCAGGCACGACGCCGGCGCAGGCGGGTGCCGGCACGCAGCCGTCGGGCGCACCCGCACCGGGCACGACGACGGGTACGCCGACGCCGGCGATGACGCCGGAGATGCGCACGCTCGTGCAGCAGGCCGACACGTACTACCGCCGCGCGATGGACGCCCAGCGCGCCGGCGACTGGGCCCAGTACGGCGAACAGATCCGCAACCTCGGTCGTGCCCGCGCGGAGTTGCGGGAAGCCGAACGCCGCCAGCAGCGGTAGGACAGGCGGGTCGGCAACCGGCAACCGGCAACCGGGCCCGTTCTCGATGGCCGCCACGGGCCGGGCTTCCGCCTTCTCCCTGCGGGCTACGGCGCGACAAGTGCCCGGCCCGTCATCCGTCATTCGTCATTCGTCATTCCAAGCTCATAGATCGCCGCGGGATATGTCGGGTCGGGGAAGCGGCCGACGAAGCGGAGGCCGGGCGTCGCGCGGAGGCGGGTGTCGAAGTCGATCAGGTCCGCGGGCTCGTAGCGGTCCTCGTGGACGACGACGTAGCGGACGTCACGCGCGCGGAGGGCGTCGAGACTCTCCGCGTTCGGGAACCTGATCATCGTCCCGAGCAGCGCGAGATACGCGCGCGGGTAGTAGCCGCTGTAACCGTTGGCCAGCGGATGCCCGTGCGTGCGGCCATAGAAGCTCCACTCCGCTTCATCCTGCGGCAGCGCATGCGCCCGCGCGATCGGCAGATCGACGACAGTGCCCGACGGCTGTCCGCGAAGCCACATCGCATACACGGGCGTGCGCTGCATCCACTGGTGCAGCGGTCCCACCACCGACGCGTACTCCACGGCGAGACACGCGAGCAACGCCGCCCCGACGGCGTGTCGCCGCCAGCCCTGCGCGACGCGCGCCATGGCGTATGCCGCACCGAGACCCGCCAGCACGGCGAGCGCGAGCGCCGCGACCATCCCGAACCGCGCAGGCGCGCGCAGTCCGTTCAACGCCGGCACGATCGTCAGCACGACGCGATACACGGGCGTGTGCGTGCCCATCGCCAGCACCGACGTCAGCACCAGCATCGCCGCGAACATCCGCGTCACCGCGAGACGACGCGCACTCCACGCGCCGGCGACGGCGAGGACGATCGCGAGCACCCCGGGCCAGAGTCGTCCCTCGGCTCCACCGAGTGCCGCGGTGCGACCGTACAGGCGGTTGTCCGGCGGCGCCGCGATGAAGCTCGCCGGCGTGGCGCTCCACGTGTCGATCTCGTCGGTAGCGCGTCCGCCGAGCGATGCCTGATTCGCGCGATACGGCGCGCTGTAGGCCACGAGCGGCCCCACGCAGACGATCGCCCCGATCGCCAGCGCGCGCGCGATCGCACCGAAGCGTGCCCGTTCTCCGGCGAGCAACAGCAGCGGCGCCACGAGCGCGAGCGTCAGCACCAGGAAGATGCCGTAGTAGATGCAGCTGAGGAACTGCGCGAGCACGAAGCACGCCGTCAGCACGCCATCCCTGACGCGCCCGTCACGCAGCGTGCGCAGCAGCGCCCAGCATGCGAGCGGCATCCACTGCGACCACTGCAGCTCGAGGTGCATCAGGTGCTCGACGCGATACGGCAGGAAGCCGAACACCGCCCCCGCCACGAGCGCCGGATAGATGACGCGCGCGTCGGTCCATCGCGTCGCTGGCTCCTCTCCCGCCGACGCGCGCAGCATGTCGCGAACCAGCAGATACGTCCCCATCGCCGACATCCACGGACCGAGGAGCAGGACGATGTTGGAGACGGGCAGGACAGCGAATCCCGCGGCGAGCCACGGGGCTGCGACGAGCCCCTGCAACAGCACCGCATCGGAGAACGCAAGCACGCGCGTCGCCGGATGGAAGATCGGAGGGTCGAACAGTCGCGACGGCTGCGTCGTCAGCGCCTCGGCGATCCACGACAGCCGCCACATGTTGAACAACGCGTCGTGATGCGCGTGCGTGTGCGTCAGCCACTGCACGGGCAACGGCCAGAACGCGACAACGGTCAGCGCCGCGAAGCACAGTCCGACGATGGGCCATTCGGCCAGCGTGATGATTCGCGACGACCCGGGACGCGCAGACACGCGAGCAGGGTACTATCTCGCGCATGCCGAACACGCGTCGCGCGTTCCTGCATCACACGCTCGTGGCTCCGGCCGCCGTGGCGGGTCTGTCGATGACCACCGCCGCCGCGCAACCCCGCACCATCGTCAAGCCCCGCCGCCTGCGCTCCGGCAGCGTCGTCGGCGTCGTCGACCCGGCATCGGCCACATGGGATCCGATCGACGTCGACATCGTGGTCGAGTCGCTCGCGGTGCTCGGATTGAAAGCGAAACTCGGCAGGCACCTGCTCGATCGGCACGGCTATCTCGCCGGACGCGACGAGGATCGCGCGGCTGACGTGATGGCGATGTTCGCCGACCCCGACGTCGACGCCGTGCACGCGCTGCGTGGCGGCTGGGGCTGCGCGCGCCTGCTCCCGCACCTGGACCTCGACGTCATCGCGCGCAACCCGAAGATCCTGCTCGGCTACAGCGACGTCACCGCGCTCCTGCTGCCCGTGTTCGCGAAGGGCGGCTTCATCACCTTCCACGGCATGAACGGCTCCTCGCAGTGGAACCGCTTCAACGTCGACTGGTTCCGGCGCGTCCTCATGCAGGGCGAAGCCGTGACGATGACCAACCCGCTCGCGGCGGGCGATCGCCTCGTGCCGGTGGAGAACCGGATCCGGACGATCGTCGCGGGCCGCGCGAGCGGCCGCCTGATCGGGGGCAACCTCACGGTCCTGACGACCATCATCGGATCGGGACTGCTGCCCGACTTCACCGGCGCGATCCTGTTCCTCGAGGACGTGCAGGAAGCACCGTACCGCGTCGATCGGATGTTCGCGCAGTTGAAACTCGCCGGCATCCTGTCGCAGGTGAAGGCCGTGATCTTCGGTCGCTGCACCAAGTGCACGCCCGGCGAGGGCAGCTACGGATCGCTGACCATCAGCGACATCCTCGACCACTACCTGAAGCCGCTGAACGTGCCGGCGTGGGAAGGCGCGCAGATCGGCCACATCGACAGGCAGTTCATCGTGCCCATCGGCGCGTCGGCCGAAGTCGATTCGAAAAAGGGAAGTATCCGCTTACTCGAGCCTGCCGTCGCGTAGGCGGGTCGTCATTGCGCGGCCGAGATCACCCGGTCGATCGCCTCGCCCACCGTCATCGGATCGAACGGCTTGGCGACGATGCCGGCGGCACCGGCGGCGCGTGCCTCGTCGGCGGCGCCGGCGTGCGTGGCGGCCGTGAGGAACACGATCGGGACGCGCGTCCACGACGCGTCGGCCATCAGGCGGCGGCACACCTCGATGCCGTCCATGCCGGGCATGCTCCAGTCGAGCACGACGGCGTCGTATCCGCCCGCGCGCGCGGCCACGAGCGCCGATGCACCGTCTTCCACCAGCGTGACGGTATGACCCGCACGGCGCAGACCCAGTCGCGCCACCATCGCGACCGACTCGTCATCGTCTGCCAGGAGTACGTGCATGCCGTCCATGCCTGCTACATCGGCAGGCGGTCAGTAGACCTTCAGATAGCGCGCGATCTCCCAGGCGCTGACCTGCTGGAGGTACTCGAACCACTCGCGGCGCTTGGCTTCGAGGAAGGCCTCGAAGATGTGGTCGCCGAGCGTGTCGCGCATCAACGCGCTGCGTTCGAGCCGGTCGAGCGCGGCGTCGAGGTTCGGCGGCAGTTCGTCGATGCGCAGCGACCGGCGCTCGCGGTGCGACATCTTGTAGATGTTCTTGCTGACGGGCGCGCCGGGATCGAGGTTGTTGTCGATGCCGTCCAGCCCCGCGCGCAGCATCGCGGCGAACGCGAGGTACGGGTTGCACGAGGGATCCGGCATGCGCAGCTCGATGCGCGTGGCCGCGCCGCGCGGCGCGGGGATGCGGATGAGCGGGCTGCGATTGCGCTCGGACCACGCGATGTGCGTGGGCGCCTCGAAGCCGGGCACGAGCCGCTTGTACGAGTTGACGAGCGGGTTGGTGATCGCGCAGAACGCCTCGGCGTGCTGGAGCAGCCCGCCGATGTAGTTCATGCAGACGCGGCTCAACGCGAAGGGGCCGTCGGGGTCGTGGAACACGTTGACGCCGTCGCGCAAGAGCGACTGGTGCGTGTGCATGCCCGACCCGTTCACGCCGTACACCGGCTTGGGCATGAACGTCGCGTGCACGCCGTTGCGGCGCGCCACGTTCTTCACCACGAACCTGAACGTGCTCACGTTGTCGGCGGCCGTGAGCACATCGTCATGACGGAAGTCGATCTCGTGCTGACCCCACGCGGCTTCGTGATGCGAGGCTTCGACCTCGAAGCCCATCTGCTCCAGCATCAGGACGATCTGGCGGCGGACGTCCTCGCCCTGATCGACGGGCGTGAGATCGAAGTAGCCCGCGGCGTCGTGCGTTTCGGTGGTGGGCTCGTCGTCGCGCGTCTGGAAGAGGAAGAACTCGGCTTCGGGCCCGGCGCTGAGGGTGTATCCGCGCGACCTGGCCTGCTCGATGGCGCGCTTGAGGGTCTGGCGGGGACAGCCCGTGAACGGCGTGCCGTCGGGGTTGGTGATGTCGCAGATGATGCGCGCGACCTTCTCGCCGGACGGGTCGATCCACGGGAAGATGCGGAACGTGGACAGGTCGGGCGTGAGGAACATGTCCGATTCCTCGATACGCACGAACCCCTCGATCGACGCGCCGTCGAACATCACGTGTCCGTCGAGCGCGGCGGCGAACTGCCGGTCGGGCACCTCGACGTTCTTGATCACGCCGAGGATGTCGGTGAACTGCAGCCGCAGGAACTTCACGCCGGCGGCTTCGGCCTCGGCGAGGATCCGTCGCTTTCGTGTCTCCAGCGGCGCGTTCTGTCCTTCGTGACTCAACGTGATCTCTCCTGACGCGGCCTGATACGGGCGTCGCGACGGCCGGTCCGTCACAAGTGTAATCCGCCCCCGTCAACCTTCAGGGGCACGCCACCGTCTCACGTAGCCGAGCGCTACCCGTCCTCGGCGCGCAGGGAATGGCACGGGTGGATTGGGATGCCGGCATCGCGGCATCGCGGCATTCGGCATTTCAGAAACGCCCCAAGGAGGAGTTCGACCATGCAGAGCAGAATCTGGCTGGCCAATGTGGCAGCCGCAGCCATCGTCACCAGCGGCGGATTCGCCGTCAGCCCGACGCTGCACGGACAGGACGCGCGCGGCACGCGGACGACCGAGGATCGTGAACGAATCGTCGACGTCGAGCGCGTGATCGAGCGCGCCACGCGGGCGGCCGAAGACGCCGTGAGAGACATCGACGTCGAGGCGCTCGCCACCCAGGCTCTCGAGATGCAGGACTTCGCGCAGGAGTTCGCACTGGGCGGTCGTCCCCGGCTCGGCGTGAGCACGCGCGACGTGACCGTCGAGGAAGCGAAGGCCGCGGGACTCGACGGTGTGACGGGCGCGTTCGTGAGCGAGGTGACGCCCGATTCGGCGGCCGCCAGGGCGGGCCTGCTCGCGAATGACGTGATCGTGTCGGTCGACGGCGAGACGATCAGGAGCGCCCGTCAGTTGGCGCGCGTGATCGGCGAGTCGCCCGACGGCCGCGCGCTGCAGATCGTCTACGTCCGCGGCACGAGCCGACACACGACCTCCGCCACCCCTGAAGCACCCGCCGCGCCAACGCTGACCTTCCGTCGCGGACCCGGCCGCGTGATGGAGCTGGAGCGCCGGCGCGAGATCGGACCCGGCGGGAACGTCCAGCCGTTCGTCTTCCGGAACGGGCCCGGTAGCCTGCGAATCTGGAGTGGACGCGGGCGGCTCGGCGTCACGCTCCAGCCGCTCGGCGATCAACTCGCCGCCTACTTCGGCGTGAAGGAGGGCGCGCTCGTGTCACACGTGGCCGACGCGTCAGCCGCCGCCAGGGCGGGACTCCAGGCCGGCGACGTCATCACGACCGTCAACGGCAAGTCCGTGAAGGATCCCGGCGACGTCGCGGATCACCTGCGCGATACGGAGGATGGCAAGAGCGTCGCCGTCGGGATCGTGCGAAGCCGTCAGGCGCAGACCATCACCGTGACCCTTGACACACCATCCAGCACGTCAGGGGAGCGGATCGTCACACGCCGCCAGCGCTTCGTGGCATGAGGGGCGCGGAGGCGAACCAGGGCTTCCGCCGACACGTCTAGTAGCGGTATCGCTCGAATCCGTTTTCCGAGGAGGTGGTCGTGCTGATGACTGTGGTGTGTGCGGGTGTCTCCGCGTGCGTGCTGGCGGCGGCTACCGTGACGCACGCCGCCACGCCCAACAGCCAGCCCTTCGGCGACTTCAGGCTTCACGCGCTCGATATCGACCTGCCGGTCCCCCCACCGCCGCCGGCCGTCGACTCCGGCGCATACAAGCGGCCGTCGCCCGGGGCAAACCCCTTCGACACCCGCCTGGACGTGCAACCGGCATCGAAGACGCCGTGCGCGAGGGTCGGTCACGGTAACCGGCAACAGGCCACCGGCAACCGATCGTCGTAGGACGGGTCGGGCTCGAAGAGCCGACCCTACCTATCGCTACCTATCGACGCAGTGGGTAGGGCCGGCTCTCCGAGCCCGGCCCTACGCTGTCTCTGTCGGGATCAATACCGCGAGCTGCGCGGCGACGATCTGCGCCAGGGCGCGCGTGGCGGAGTCGGCCTCGCGGCCGTGCCGGATCTCGGCGGCCAGCACGCCCACGCATCCCTGCGGCACGATCAGCGGGACGGCAATCGCACCCGGAGCTGTCTCCGTCGCGTCGACCACCTGCGTCACCGCGTCGCGCCAGGCGGCGGCCGTCGCGTTGTCCTGATCGCGCGGCAGCGTCGGGATGCGCCGGAGCGCCTCTTCGGGATAGCCGTACGTCAGGAGCGGCTTGAGCGCCTTGCCCCCGCCGTCGGTGACCCACACGATCACGCCCGACGCATCGAGCAGGCGTGCGGCCTTCCCGAGCGCATCGCGCAGTTGGTCGGCATCCTTCACGCGCGCCAGATCCGTACACACCTTCGCCGTCGCATCGAGCGCATCGTCTGCAAGAGGACGCGCGCCGCGGCGCGTGTCCTTCTCGGCCGCCACAGGCACCGGCGTAGGCATCTCGGAGTGCGCTGGCACCGCGGTAATGGCCGGGCTCGGAGAGCCGGCCCTGCCTTCTGTGGCAGGACCTAGGCCGGTCCTGCCATCCGTAGCCGTAGGCAGGGGCGGCTCTCCGAGCCCGCCCGTCACGTGGGGCTTGTAACCCGGAGCGACGCCAGCCGGCCGCATCGTGTCCGCGGTATCCACTGGCGCGGGTTCCACGCGGGCCGTCCGCTCGTTCAGGTGCAGGGAGTTCGCGGGCGCGTGCAGTTCGACTTCGGGCTCGTCCTGACGACCCGTCGGCAGCAGCAACAGCGACACGAGGATGCCCGCACCGGCTGCCGCACCAGCCAGGATGTACTGGAGGCGACGTTCGTCGTCCCCCGTGCGGAGCGGCCCGGCAAGCGCCGCGTGCGCCTGCTCGACGCTCGCGCGCATCACGGCCGCCGTCTTGATGCCGTCCTCGTACACCGCGTCGGCCGCCATCAGCTCCGCCTTGTTGACGACGAAGCTGCGGATGCGCCTGTCGACGCCTTCGTAGACCTTCAACGCACGATCGGCGGCATCCAGCGCCTCGGACGCGGCGGGTTGTCCGGCGGCTTGCGTACGGAGCGCCGCAAGGCCCTGCGTGAGGTCCGCCATCGCTTCGGCGAACTTCGCTTCCCAGAAGTCGAGCCCCTGCCCCTGCGCGAGATAGGCCTGCTGCGCGGTCCGCGTGTCGTCGATCGCGTGCAGCACCTGCGTGCGGAGTCCGTCGAGCGACCGCTCCTGCCGCTGGCCGTCGATGCGCCGCATCTCCAGCGCATACGACTGCCACCCCGCCACGCCAACGCCAACGAGCAGCAACAGGACCAGCACGACCCGCACGGACGTCCGCGTCATGCCATCAACTCCACCCCGCGCAGGTCCCGCTCGTCGGTCGACAGCATGCGGTGGCTAATATAAACCGGGCATCCGCCTTCGCGCTGTGCGTCACGGCGGACAAGCCGGGCGCCGGGCACCGGGCAACCGGTCGAATGGCAGGGCCGGCTCTCCGAGCCCGGCTCCTGGTATTCGGCATCGCAGCATCGCGGCATTGCGTCGTCACGGTGCGACCACTTTCAGGCTGCGTGGGCGGATCTCGAAGGTGCGCGTGCGCGCCGGGGCGATGACTTCGCCATCGAGGTGAAGCGCCAGGGGACGCGCCTGCGCGATCGTCACGCGACGCGCACGGCCCGCGAACACGCCGGGCACGCGGGTGAGCGTCCCGTGGAACAGCCGCCACCCATGACGCACGATCCGCATCGCCGTGATCGGCGGCACCGCCACCACATCCAGCCACCCATCGTCGAACGCCGCGTCAGGCGCGATGCGGGCGCCATGGCCGTACTGCTGGCCATTGCACACCACGACGACGTGCGCGTGGACGTCGACGCTCGGGGCGCCGTCGAGCTGGAGACTGAAGCGCTGCGACTCGAACGTCCGCCACTCGTGGAGGATCGACGACACGTACGGGCCCAGGCCACGCCGCGTGTTGGCCGTGTTGAAGCGCTGCGCCACGGCGGCGTCCAGCCCCATTCCCGCGAGGTTGAGGAACGTGCGGCCTTCGACCAGGCCCGTATCGATGTCGCGCGGCGAACCCTGCATCGCCACCGTGACGGCGGCTCTCACGTCGAGCGGCAGGCCGAGCCCGCGCGCGAAGCCATTGCCCGAACCGCCAGCCACGATCCCGATCGGCACGCGACTGCCGACGAGCACCGATGCGACTTCGTTCAGCGTTCCGTCACCACCCCAGACAATCACGCGATCCGCACCCGCGTCGAACGCCTCACGCGCCGCGCGCGTGGCGTCGCCCGCCGCCGTGGTCGCCGTCGCACGCACGTCGGCCGCCCCGAGCGTGCGCAACAGATCGCTTACGAACCGCACGCGATCCGCGCGCGCCAGCCCGCGCGTCACGGGCCCGGAGGCAGGGTTGACGATGAGAGAAACCAAGGAGGGGCCGCGAGAAATGGGTAGGGGCGACGCATGCGTCGCCCCTACGGGATACCCAACCTGTTGCGTTGAACGCTCAGTCCACCTTGCGGAGCGGGATCACGTCTCCTGCAGGCTTCGGCTTGAGCATGTCGGCGAACTTCACCGGCGGCAGATCCTGGAAGAGCGTGTCCCACTTGACGCGCTCCGAGGCGTTGCTCGACTGCAGCCAGTGCTTCGCCGCGCGCGCCTCACCGAACGTCGCTGTGCCGATCCCCGCGAGCCCGGGCTCGTCCGGCAGCGTCTCGCCGATGGCCACGCGAACGGCAGTCGGTGAGTCGTACCCCAGGTCGTGCCCCAACGCCCGCGCGACCTTCAGCACGAGCGCCGTGTCGTCGATGGCCTCGCCCGGGGGCGGGAACGCGCGCGCGGTGAACTGGAGACGGCCCTGGCCGTTGGTGTACGACGCGTCCTTCTCGATGAAGGCCGCACCCGGCAGCACCACGTCCGCGGCGGCGGCAAGCGGCGTCATCAGCACGCCCTGCACCACGAGCGTCCCGATGCGACCCGCCTTGCGCGCCTCGACGATCCACGACGTGTCGCCCATCGACCACTCGGGGCCGGGATCGAAGACGTACAGCACCTTCACGCCACCGGCGTCCACGGCGCGCTTCAGCGACGCGAGATCGGGCGTTTCGCCCGAGTCGCCCGTCAGCCCGAAGAGGCGCGCACCCGCCACGTTGGGCGCGTCGACCACGCCGATCCGGAACACCGTCTTGGGCGGCTGCGGCTTGTGGCTGGCCGTCCAGGTGATGTCGAACGCATCCTGCGCGGCATCGCCGAGCAGGGCCTGTCCGAGCTTCGCGAACGCGAACAGTTCCTCGTGACTCGCGTGGGCAGAGAGCAGGAACCGCACGCTGCCGTCGGCGCCGGTGAGCTCGTCGCGCAGGCGATCGAGCGCCTGGTTCCACGTCGCCGTCGCCTGCAATCCCTGCGCGTCGGCGAGGATCGGACGCGTGAGCCGCTGCTCGCTCTCGATCCAGTGGTAGTCGAAGCGACCCCTGTCGCACATCCAGTACTGGTTGACGTCGGGGTTGTAGCGCGGCGTGAAGCGCACGAGCGTGGCGCCCTTGGCCCACTCGGGTTTGGCGCGCAGCCACGCGGTCGTGTTGCAGCCCTTCTCGCAGAACGTGCAGATGGTGTCGACGGCACTCGGGTTGTCCCACGGCCGCGACTTGAAGCGGTAGTCGCGCGTCGTGATGGCGCCCACCGGGCACACGTCCATCAGGTTGCCCGACAGGAGCGAATGCACGCCCTCTTCCTCGAAGGTCGCGATCTCGCTGGAGTTGCCGCGCGTGAGGATGCCGATCTGCGCATCGCCGTCGATCTCGCGCATGAACCTGATGCACCGCGTGCACATGATGCAGCGGTTGCGATTCAGCATCAGGGTCGGCCCGAAGTCGACGTCGGCCTTCACACCCTCGCCATCGAACACGCGACGCGGGAACTGGTTGCGGCTCTCGTCAGGACCGAAGGTGTAGGAGAAATCCTGCAGCGGGCACTCGCCACCCTTGTCGCACACGGGGCAGTCGAGCGGATGGTTCAGCAGCAGGAACTCGAATACACCGGCACGCGCCTTGACCACGTCGTCGGTCTGCGTGTAGACGACCATGCCGTCGGAGGCCGTGATCGAGCACGACACCTGCAGCTTCGGCATCTTCTCGATCTTCACGAGACAGACGCGGCAGCTGCCATCCACGCCGAGGCCCGGGTGGTAGCAGTAGTACGGCACATCGATCCCGCTCTCGATCGCGGCCTGCAGCACCGAGGTGCCTTTGGCGACGGTGACCTCGCGGCCGTCGATGGTGAGGGTGACTGTCTCCATAGAATCCCGGATTCCGCCTTGAAAATCGCTGACTGCGCCCCCGCTCCGACAGGAGCGCGCAGAGGCGGATCATAGCAGAGCAGGGCCGGCCGACGAGCGGATCCGCTCGGTTTTCACGAGTGCGCCGTAGTCCTCGTTGAGGCGCACCTCGCGCACGCGCCCGGTGACGGGGATGCGCACGTCGGTGGACGCTTCACGGCTCACCACCACCACGTCCTCGGTCCGGCCGTCGGTGTACGTGATGGTCGCCGTCACGGGGATGTCGTGGATGCGCGGGCCCTGCATCAGCCGCAGCCTGACGACGGCCGAACCAGGCTCGCGCGCGGCGGCCTCGCCTGCCGCGGCGTCCGACTGCTCCCAGGCGTACCGGATCGTGGGAATCTCGTGGCCATAGACCCACCCGTCGAAGAAGCGGCCGAGCGGCTGCCCGCCTTCCGCTTCCATCGCCACGCGCAGATCGTCGGTCCCGACACGCCTGAAGCGACTCTGGCCGTAGAACCGCTGGAGCCCGCGCGCGAACGCCGCATCGCCCATCGACCGCTGCAGCATGTGCAGCACGAGCGCGCTCTTGTTGTACACGGTCGCCCTGAAGACGCGGCTCTCCCCCTTCAGATGCCCGATCCGGTATCCGAGCCAGATCGCTCCCTCGTCGCTCGCCTCCACGGCAGACCTGTACATCTGGCGCCTGATGCTCGTCACCGCCGACTCCGACCGCACCTTCTGCGCGTACTGCAGCGCAAAATATTGCGCGAAGCCTTCGCTGATCCACTGCTCGTGGTAGTTCTCCCCGGCAACTGCCTGTCCCCAGAACTGGTGCGCCAATTCGTGCGCCAGGAAGAACTGAGGGAAGTCGCCGAAGGACACGGGATCGCGCCCCCACGTGAACGGCGTGCCAGGCATGGGCTGGTGCAGCAGCGCGAAGTACGCGGGGCTGTGCCCGCCGGGGAGGTGATCCTCCGCGAGCACGAGCCTGAACGACGGGAACGGCAGGTCGTCCACCAGATCGCCGTAGAAGCGCAGGATGTCGACGGTCGTCGCCAGCAGATCGCGCGCGCGAGACGTCTGGCGCGGCTGGCTCCACACCTCGACGTCGGTCGTTTCGTGGAACGCGCCATCGCCAAGACGCGACAGGCGTGGCCCGTCTCCGGCTGCCGGTTGCCGGTTGCCGGTTGCCGGCTGTGACTGCATCTCCCTTGTCACCTGCGTCGCCGCGGCGCGCACGAACCGGCTGACGGCGATCGAGAGATAGCGGACAGGTTGGCCGGCCGAGAAGGCGAACGCACGTCGCGCGCGTCCGTCGGGGCTCGTGACGGGCGTCGGCGCCTCGGGAACGCCGCTCCCGATCACCGTGAACTCGCCTGGCACCGTGACGCGGATGCGGGCGGTGGCAAACGTGGACACACTGCTCTGCGGATACCAGTACGCGCGATGGCTGTAGACGAACCGGGGCTCCGGCTCGATGGGCGTCTCCATCATCACCTGGTCCTGCGTCGCGGCAACGGTCTCGCGCTCGGGCGTGATCGGCGGCAGGCGCCCGCCGTACACCACGCGCAGCCGCAGCGTCTGCCCCTGCCTCACCGAATCGGGCAGATTGACGACGATGTTGTTCTGGCCGCGAACGCGGAGCGCGAGCAGCCGGCCGTACTCGTCGGAGGTGACGGCACGCACCACCAGCGGCTCGGCCAGGCGCAGGGTGATCGTCTGCGCCGCGGGCGCGGTGATGCGCATGTCGAGGTCGGCGCGTCCCTCGATCCACAGACGCGATGGATCGAACGCGACGTCGACGTTGTAGTGCGTCACCGCATACTCCAGCCGCGCCGCATCGTCGTAGCGGAGCGCGCCGCGGGCCTGGAGGTTGCGCTGCGACGTGTAGACGGACAGGTTCCTGCGTCGCTTGCGATCGAAGACCGTGATGTCTTCGGGCTCTCCGCCGCTGCGCGCGTAGGACAGCAGGCCGAAGCGCGCCACGTCCATGTCGATCAGCACGTCGCCGATGGGCGGCACGAGGTTCCACGTCTCGCGACTGAGATCGCTCAGGTCGAGGCTGTACGACAGGCCCACCTGCTCGGTGAACAGCTTGCGCGCGCGTTCGAGCTGCGTGCGATCGGTGGCCATGGGCTCGAGCGCGCCCATGGTGACGCGCTGCGTGACGTCGGCGGGATTCACGCGCAGGAACAGGCGCGACACGCGTGCGCGGAGTTCATCGTGTCCCGTCAGCAGCTTCAACTGGCCCTTCTCGGAATCGGGTGCCGGGGAGAAGGTCACTTCGCCGTTGCCGAGCACCACGATGGCTGTCGGCACGCCGTGCACTTCCGCGACGAACGCCGTGCCCGA
>CAYRAE010000043.1:0-10535 GCA_964422175.1 uncultured Luteitalea sp.
CCACCGTGCCGCTCGATCGCATCGTCGCGCAGCTGAACGTCGACATGATCGGACGAGGCCGCGACGTGGGATCGCCCGTACCCGCCGGCTCGCTGCCGCTCACCGATCGCGATTCGGTCTACGTGGTCGGGTCGCGGCGGATCTCCGAGGCGTTCGGCGCGCTCGTCGCCGAATCCGCCGGGCCGTCGGGCGTGCGCTTCGACTACGCGCTCGATGCCCCCGACGACCCCGCTGACATTTACAGGCGGAGCGACCACTACCAGTACGCGAAGCACGGCATCCCCGTCGCGTTCTTCTTCACGGGCCTGCACGCGGACTATCACGGCCTCGACGACGAGATCGACCGCATCGACTTCGCGAAACTGCGCCGCGTGACCCAGGCCATCTACGGCACCGCCCGCACCGTCGCGGATACCCGCGAGCGTTTCACGACTGCCGGACAAAGTCCGGCAGCTACACCCCCGTGAGCCTCGCTACGCGTGCGTCACGGACGCGGGTGGCGCCGGACGGGGCTGCCCCGCCCGCCCGCAAGCGCGTCAGCCGTACAAGGGCCGTTCGCGCTGAGGACGGGTGGGGCTGTCCGGCGACAGGACCCGCGTCCTCAGCCGCGCCGGGAGCCGTCGGGGAGGACGACGTCGGCGACGAGGGGGAGGTGATCGCTGGCCACCAGCGTGAGCCTGGTGCGGGGGAGGCTGACTCTCTCCACTTCGAGCCCACCCGCCACGTAGATGTGATCGAGGTGGAACATCGGCAGCACGCCGGGATACGTGCGGCGACGACGGAGGTGCTGCGAGAGGTCGACCCCTTCGAGCATCGAACCGAGGGTCTTCGACGTGAGTCCCTTCACCCACTCGTTGAAGTCGCCGAGCAGCACCTTCGGACCAGGCATCGCCTCATCGGTGACGAACTCGGCGAGGCGCGGCGCCTGCTTGCGGCGCTCCATGACCGCGGTCCCCAGGTGGACGTTGAACAGGTGCAGGAGTTCTCCGTGGATGTCCACGTCGACGCGCATGCAGCCGCGCGGCTCGCGCTTGTCGCACGAGAGGTCGCAGGCGTGTGCGTGCGCGATCGGGAAGCGGCTGAGCACGACGTTGCCGTACGCCTTCCCGCGCAACAGGCGCACGGAATCCATCGTCCAGCCCATGCCAAGCCTGGCGCCGAGCTCGGCGGCCTGACCCTCTTCTTCGGGGCCTCCACCCACCACTTCCTGCAGCGCGATGACGTCGGCCTCGAGGCTGGCGAGCACCTCCGCGATACGGTCGATGCGCGTGCGGCCATCCATGCCACGTCCCTTGTGGATGTTGTAGGTCGCCAGGCGCAGACGGCGCGGGGCAGGAGCGCGAGAGTGAGCGTGCTGTGTCATGATCCCCCGACATGCGGGGTGTCTTCCAGACTACGTCATTCCGCGTGCGGAAAGGGAATCTGTCATGAGCCGCCTCGCCTCCGAACTCACCGTCCAGTGCCCCTGCTGCCGCGCCGAGCTCGTGGTCGACGTGAACCTGAAGCGCGTCGTCTCGCACAAGGAGGCCCGCACAGGGCCGGTCCGCGAGATCGATGATGCGCATCGGCTCCTGGCGGAGGAGGCCGCCGCGCGCGAGCGATTGTTCGAGCAGTCGTTCCAGGCCGAGAAGAACCGCGGCGACGATCTCGATCGCCGCTTCAAGGAGGCGCTCGAGCAGGCGCGCAAGGAACCGATCACGAGGCCCGAGCGCGCGTTCGACCTCGACTGAGACCGCTCGTGCCGACGCGTGCGAGCGTCCGAGCGAGGCGCACCGACGGATCGAACACTGCCGGAAGCGGGTGCCAGCGGTGCTGGCCGGTGTAGTAGAGCGGCTTGAATCCCGGATACGCGGACATGAACGCGTGGTAGCGGCGGCGGAGCCGGTCGATACGCGCGTCGCTCGTATGCAGCGCGCGATGCGGGAGGTCGCGGAGCACCTGCTCGACGTGCCAGAGATTGCGCGTGGAGCAGCGCCAGTCGTAGCGGTCGACGGTGCGCAGATCGAGCACGCCGTAGCCGGTGATGCGTCCCGTGGCGTCCACGTACGGGTCGACGTAGCTGGCGGCGAGTGCACGCAGCGTGCGGAACACCGGACGCCTGCCGTGCAGCCCCGGGTCGCGCGACCGGCCGATGCTGCCCCAGCCCGTGGGCGTGCGATAGACGAACACCACGTGATCGAGCTTGTCTTCGGACTCGAGACTCATCACGAGCGGCGGCCAGCCGTGCGATTCGAGGATCACGGCGGCGCTGAGCGCGGCCTCCATGCAGTGCGCCGTGCCGAGCGCGACGACGGTGCGGAAGGAGCGCTGCGTGTCGCCATCGGGCTCGACGTTGTAAGGAAGGGCGTTGAGCCAGCGTTGTACCCCGAGAGGCGTGCGCAGGCTCGCGATGAGGCGCCGTTCGGCGGGCGTGAATCGACAGGTCGGCATCAGCAGAGGACGTGACAGATGATTCACGTAGGGACGTCCGGATACAACTACCCCGAGTGGAAGGGCCGCTTCTACCCGGAGAAGATCGCCGCCAAGGCGATGCTCCCGTACTACGCGGGCGTCTTCGACACGGTGGAGATCAATTACACGTTCTACCGCATGCCGACGGCCGCCCTCGTGGAGGGCTGGGCCGCGCAGGTGCCCGAGGGGTTCACGTTCACGCTGAAGGCGCCCAAGCGCATCACCCACGATCGCCGGCTGAAGGACGTCTCGGACCCGTTGCGCGCGTTCTGCGCCGCGGGTGCCGCGCTCGGCCCGCGCCTCGGGTGCGTGCTGGTGCAGCTCAATCCGCACTTCAAGTGCGATGCGCCGCTGCTGCAGGCGTTCGTCGACGAACTGCCGCCGGCGCTGCGCGCGGCCTTCGAGTTCAGGCACCCGTCATGGTGGACCGACGAGGTGTACGCCATCCTGGAGTCGCGCAACCTCGCGCTGTGCCTCGCCGACAGTCCCGAGCGCCACACTCCACTCGTGCGCACCGCCGATTACGGCTACCTCCGCCTGCGCGACGAGGGCTACACAGACGCCGACATCGAGCGCTGGGCGCGCTACGTGCAGGACCAGCAGCCGCACTGGCGCGAGACGTTCGTCTACTTCAAGCACGAAGACGAGGGCAAGGGCCCCGAGTTCGCATCGCGCTTCAAGGGATATCTGGGCTGACGCCGTCGACGCCTGGCGTGCCGGCATTCGGCATCGCGGCATCGCGGCACTTCTCGTTGGTCAGCCCAGACGATCGAGGACCTGGGCGAGCACTCCGCGTATTGCATGTGAATGAAATATTCAATATGGTTTCACATGATGGAGCTCTCATCGAGGCAGTCCGACATCGCACCAGAGGCCGTTCTCGCGAAGGCCGTGCTCAACGCAGCGGCGCGACTCGACTTGCGCCAGCGCGACGTCGCCGCGATCCTCGGCGCGAGCGAGGCATCCGTGTCACGGCTGACGCGGGGACGCGGTATCGACCCGTTGAGCAAGGAGGGCGAACTCGCGCTCCTCTTCCTGCGTCTGTACCGGAGCCTCGATACGCTTGTCGGCGGCAACGACGCCCAGGCGCGGGCGTGGCTCTCGGCACAGAACGATCATCTCGGAGGCGTTCCGGCGGAACGCCTGGCGAGCGTGCAGGGGCTGGTGGATGTCGTCCGGTATCTGGATGGCATGCGCGGGCGGCTGTGACACACGTGCTCGACGATCTTCGGAACGCGAGACTCCGCCCGCTCCGGCTGTCGCCGTGGCGTGTGGTCGAGTCACAGCATCACGTGTCGACGCGCAAGCTGGTCGACTCGCTCGAAGAGCAGGCGCTGCTCGAACAACTCATCGAAGCGGCCAAACCACCGTTGCGTGCCGGTCGCCTGCATGTGTTGCTCTCCACGCCGTTCCGCTATCCACCGCTCGAGCATGGCTCGCGCTTCGGCGCACGACACGAGCGAAGCCTCTGGTATGGCTCTGAAGAACGACGAACGGTGTTTGCCGAACTCGCGTACTACCGGCTGGTCTTTCTCGAGGGCACTCGTGCCGAACTCGACGTTGTCTCCACCTGGCACACGGCATTCACGGCGCGGGCGCGAACCACTCGCGGCATCGACCTGACTGGCGCGCCGTTCCGTGCGCATCGGGCGACCATCACATCGCCCACCGACTACGCGGCGACGCAGGCGCTCGGCCGGGCCATGCGGGACGCGTCGGTGGAAGCCTTCAGGTACCCATCCGCGCGCGATCGGCGCGGGGGCGTGAACATTGGCATCTTCACGCCGACGGTGTTCGGTACCGCTCGTCCGCGTGATCTGGAAGCGTGGCACTGCACGGCCACGAGATCGCATGTCGAATGCGTGCGGCGCAACTTCTTCGACGTCGCCGCCTTCACCTTCCCGCGTGAGGACTTTCTCGTCGACGGCCGGCTGCCCGCCCCAGCCGCCTGACGGCTTGCCAATTCGCTCAGGATCGACATCTCGGAGGACGACTGTCATGACCCACGTTGCGCTTGTCACTGTGGCCCTGCTCTTCACTGCTGCTGTCGTGTATGCGCAGCCGTCACCGCCGCCGGATTCCGCCAGACCTGCTGCCGGACAGCGCATCGTCTTGGTGACGGGTTCCACCGATGGACTCGGCCGCGAGGTGGCGCGCCGGCTGGCTGCTCAGGGGGCCTACGTCATCGTGCACGGTCGCAACGCCGCGCGCGGTGCGGCGGTGGTGGACGAGATCGTCAAGGCCGGCAAAGGGTCGGCACGCTTCTATCAGGCCGACCTGGGATCACTCGCCGAAGTCCGTCGCCTGGCCGCCGACGTCACGCGCGACCATCAGCGGCTCGACCTGCTCGTCAACAACGCCGGCATCATCGTCCCCACGCGCACGCTGAGCGCCGACGGACACGAGATGCAGTTCGCGGTGAACTACCTGTCGGGCTACGCGCTCACGTACGCGCTGCTGCCGCTCCTCGAGCGGGGGCAGTCGCCGCGCATCGTGAACGTCTCGTCGCTGGCGGCGTCTCCGCTCGACTTCTCGGACGTGATGCTGGAGCGCGACTATTCGTCGGGCCGCGCGTACGGTCAGAGCAAGCTGGCGCAGGTGATGTTCACCATCGACCTGGCGCAGACGCTGAAGGGCAAGGGCATCGTGGCGCAGGTCCTGCATCCGGCCACGTACATGGACACGACGATGGTGCGATCCATGGGTCGCACGCCGACCTCCACGGTGGATGAGGGCGCCGACGCCGTGATGCACGCCATCGTCACGACGGAGCCGAGCGGGACCTATTTCATCGGCACGAAACCGGGCGCCCCGCATCAGCAGGCCAACGACGCCGACGTGCGCAGACAGCTGCGAGAGTTGAGCCAGCGCCTGACGGGCCTCCCATAGGAACGCGGATGGCGGGCGGCGCGGCGGGCAGCATTTCCGGCATCGCGACATTCGGCATCGCCGTTACGCGAGGCGCTTGCTGGAGCGCAGGGTGGCCAGGGTGATCAGGAACAGCCCGCACGCCAGCAGCGCGGCGATCTGCGGCCACAGGATGTCGAGGCCCACGCCCTTCAGGAAGATGCCGCGGACGATCACCAGGAAATAGCGCAGGGGAATCGCGTACGTCACGTACTGGATCCACGCCGGCATGTTCTCGATCGGGAACGTGAAACCCGAGAGGTAGATCATCGGCGTGAGGAAGAAGAACGTGGACGTCATCGACGCCTGCTGCTGCGTGTGCGAGATGGTGCTGACGAACAGGCCCAGGCCCAGCGTCGACAGCAGGTAGATCACGCTGCACCCGAGGAGCAGCGCGAAGCTGCCGCGCAGCGGCACTTCGAACCAGGCGACGGCCGCCGCGGTCACCAGCAGCACGTCAATCATCCCGATCAGCGCATAGGGCAGGAGCTTGCCCACGATCAGTTCCCAACGCGCCAGCGGCGTGACGCTGAGTTGCTCCAGTGTGCCGATCTCGCGCTCGCGCACGATGGCCATCGCGCTCAGGTTGGTCGTGATGACGAGCAGCAGCAGGGCGACGATGCCCGGGACCATGAAGTCGCGACTTTCGAGACGCGGGTTGAACCACACGCGCAGTTCGACGTCGACGGGCAGGCGTGGTTGCTGCCCGGCAAGCGCCGCCGAGCGATCGGCGGAGTACGTGGCGACGATGGTACGGGCGTAGCCGAGCGCTACTCCCGTGGATGTGGCATCCGTGCCGTCGGCGGTCACCTGCACGCTGGTCGGACGACCGGCCCGCACGTCGGTACCGAAGCCGCGAGGGATGGTGAGGGCCATCCAGGCGGTGCCGTGTTCCAGGTGTCCATCGATGGCGTGCGTGTCCGTCGGCTCGTCCACGATGACGAAGTTGGCCGACGCCGCGAAGCGGTCGATCAGGTTCCGGCTCTCGACGGAGTGATCCGCGTCGACGACGAGAAGTGGGATGTCCTTCACGTCGGTGGTGGCGGCGTAGCCGAGCACGAACAACTGGATGATCGGCGCCATGATGACGATGCCGAACAGCCGGGGATCGCTGCGAAGCTCGATGAGCTCCTTGACGATCAGGCAGCGGATGCGACGAAGCGCCATGCGCATCATCGCCACTCCCGCTGCAGTCGCAGCGATGCCAGCCCGATCATCACGACGGCGAACACCGTCAACGCGGCGAGCTGCTGCCACACGACGTCGACGCCCGCTCCCTTGAGCACCACCGCGCGCAACGCGCCGATGAAGTAGCGCGCCGGGACGGCGTAGGTGACGACCTGCACCGCCGTCGGCATGCTGGTGACGGGGAAGATGAATCCCGACAGGACGAAGGTGGGAAGGAAGCTCGAGAGCAGTGCGATCTGGAATGCCACCTGCTGATTGGCCGACAGCGTGGAGATGAGCAGGCCCTGTCCCTGCGCGCCAATCAGGAACACGCCGATCGTCACGCACAGCAGCCACCACGCGCCGTGCTGCGGCAGGCCGAAGAGGACCATGCTGACCAGCACGATGAGCACCGCCGACACGAACGCGATCGCCGAGTACGGGATGGTCTTGCCCAGCACGAACGCCAGCGGACTCACTGGCGCCATGCGGATCTGCTCCATGGTGCCGCGTTCCTTCTCGCGCACCACGGCCAGCGCCGTGGAGATCACGGCCGTGATCATCGAGATGTAGGCGATGAGGCCGGGCACGAGGAACAGCGTGCTGCGCAGCTGCGGGTTGTACCAGACGCGAGGTTCGAAGTCGACGAGCGGCCGCGCGGGTCCGGGGGCGCCGGTGGTCCGCGCGGCGACGAGTTCGGCACCGGTGCCTGCCACGATCGCCGTCGCGTAACCGACCACTGACGCGGCAGTGGTCGCGTTGTCGCCATCGACGATGACCTGGACGCGCGTGGGGATCCCGCGCGCCAGGTCGCGGCCATAGTTGGCGGGGATGACCAGTGCCGCCCGCGCCTCGTTGGCGTCGATGCGCCGTTCGAGCTCCGCGTCGCTGTAGACCGCGCCCGCGAAGCGGAAGTAGCCCGAGTTGGTGAACGCCGCCACGAGCGCGCGGCTCTCGGTCGAGTGATCGCGATCGTCCACGGCGAGGGCGATGTTGCGGATGTCGAAGTTCAGCGCGTAGCCGTAGAGCAGGAGAAACAGCGCCGGCACGAACACCAGGATGAGCAGCGTGCGGCGGTCGCGGCGGATCTGTCGCAGCTCCTTTACCATCACCGCGCGCGTGGTGGCGATCACGCGGCCGGCTCCGATCCGGCGCGTTCGACCACGTCGAGGAACACATCTTCGAGCGAAGGATCGACGAGGCCGGCTGCCGCGACGTCGAGTCCCTGCGCCGTGAGCGCGTCGACCAGTCGCGCCGGAGGCACGTCGGCGTGGCGCAGCACCGCGTGCACGGTGGTGCCGAAGATGCTGGTCTTCTCCACGTCGGACAGCGTGTCGAGGACGGCCATGACGTCGACCGGCCGCGACGACCGTACCTCGACGATCGGCCGCGCGGCGAACACCTGTTTCAGTTCGGCCGTCGAGCCCAGCGCCACGAGGCGTCCGCGGTGGATGATCGCCAGCCGGTGGCAGTGCTCCGCCTCGTCGAGGTAGTGCGTGGTGACGAGCACCGTCACGCCCTCGTCGGCCAGCGCGCCGATGAGATCCCAGAACCGCCGCCGGCTCACGGGATCGACGCCACCGGTGGGCTCATCGAGGAAGACGATGGGGGGCTGGTGCAGCACCGCGCAGCCGAGCGCCAGTCGCTGGCGCCACCCGCCCGACAGCGTGCGCGTGACGGTTCGCTCGCGACCGCGCAGGCCGGCCATGTCCAGGACGAACGCGCGCCGCTCCTCCAGCTGGCGACCCGACAGCCCGTACACGCCACCGAAGAAGTCGATGTTCTGATCGACGGTGAGCGGTTCGTAGAGCGAGAAGCGCTGCGACATGTAACCGATGTGTCGCTTCACGCCCTCGGGATCGCGGGCCACGTCGATGCCGCCGACCAGCGCCGTGCCGCTCGTGGGGGCGAGCAGGCCGCACAGCATGCGGATGGTGGTGCTCTTGCCCGCGCCGTTGGCGCCGAGGAACCCGAACACCTCGCCTCTCTTCACGGTGAACGACACGTCGTCGACGGCCACGAACTCACCGAAGCGACGCGACAGGTGGCGTACGTCGATGGCGGGTCCGTCGCGATCGCCGTGATCGCCGGACGTCACTATCGCCCCAGCACGCGGGCGAGCCGCGCTTCGTTGAGCCGGATATCGGCGAGCACGCGCGATCG
This sequence comes from uncultured Luteitalea sp., assembly GCA_964422175.1. Lineage (GTDB taxonomy): Bacteria > Acidobacteriota > Vicinamibacteria > Vicinamibacterales > Vicinamibacteraceae > Luteitalea. The sequence goes on from CAYRAE010000043.1 coordinate 8,689, forward strand.
ATCGAGCTCGGCCTGCAGCACTTCGAGTTGCGCATCGAGGACGTCGAGCGTGGTGGCCACGCCGACCTCGAAGCGGTCGGCGACGACGCGCTGCGTTTCCTGTGCGCTGGTCACGGCCAGCTGCGCCGGCGCCAGCGCCGCGCGACTCGATGCCAGCGCGATCACCTGCTTGGCGACGTCGGCGCGGATCTGCGCTTCCATGTCGTTGCGTCGTTCGCGCAGCGCCTCCACGTCGTGCCGTGCCGCGGCGCGTTCGGCGGAGGTACGGCCCGAATCCCACAGTTGCCACGTGACAGTCACCGAGGCGTCCCACGAATCCTCCCACCGCGCCTGACGCGGGAAGATGCGCGGATTGGGCTGCGCGTAGTCGACGCCCGACACCACGGCGATGGTGGGCTTGCGCGCGGCGGAGATGGCGTCGATCCGCGCCTCGGCACCCGTGGTGCGCGTGGCAAGTGCCGCCAGTTCGGGACGCTGAGCGAGTGCCTCGGGGATGAGCGTGGTGGCGTTGCCGGCCGCATCCGGCGGTGCGTCGAGCGCATCGGCAGGTTCGATCGGCGCGGGGTCTGTTTCGCCGATGAGACGTCGCAGATCCACCGAGGCCGATTCGACGCGTCCGCGCGCGTCGACGAGGAGCAGTTCCTGTCGCGCACGCTGCGACTCGCTGCGCGACACGTCGTTGGGCGGCAGCAGCCCGACTTCCACGCGGCTGCGGACGTCGGCGAGCGACCGGTCGGCGGTACGCAGTGCCGCGTCGAGCACGCGCACCGTGTCGCGGGCCGTGACCAGCGCCCAGTACGCGCGTGCCACTTCGAGCCGCAGATCGAGACGAGCCGCTTCGAGATCGGAACCCGTGGCCGTGGCTTCGGCTTGCGCCGCGCGCTCGAGCGCGGCGGTGCGTCCGGCGGTGTAGATCGGCCACGCCAGTTCCAGGCGCGTGCGGTAGTTGTCCGGGATGTCGGGATAGATGACGCGCAGCTGGCCGTCCGGTTGCGGGATGCCGAACGCCTCGATGTGGTTCGTGCGGGTGTAGCCCGCCTGCGCGGTGAGTGTCGGGTCGTCGCTGCGCCGCCGGAGCGTCACGGTGGCTTCCGCGCTCTGCTGGCGTGCGCGGCCCTCGGCCAGCCGATGACTGGTGTCGAGCGCACGTCGCGTGGCCTCGTCGAGCGTCAGGCGCAGGGGCGTGGCGTCCTGCGCGAACGTGGGCGAGGCCAGTGCCGCCATCGCCAGCACGACGCACAGCAACACGGTAGCGTCGGCCCTCCGAGTCAGCCCCCGCATCGAGATGGTAGGGTCGGCCCTCCGGGCCCGACCTCGCATCAACACAGTCATGACCTGTCTCCCATGGGCGCGGCGGAGTCGAGTTCCGCGAGCCTGGCAATGAACACGTCTTCGAGCGACGGCGTGATCGTGCGGACGTCGAACGGCGACACCCCGGCGCCTGCCGTGAGCGCGCGTAGCATACGACGTGCGTCCTCATCGTCTCTCGCGTCGGGCAGCCACACGTGGACGCGTTCGCCGAACACCTCCACGTGTCGATGCCCGGCGGCGCGCACGCGGTCGCGTACGCGACGGACGTCTGGCGGAACCCCTTCCACCCAGATGCCGCGCAGCGACGTGCGGAGCCGGCCGGGTCGATCGATGGCGAGCAGGCGTCCCTCGTGGATCAGTGCCACGCGGTGGCACCGCTCGGCCTCGTCGAGATACGGCGTGCTCATCAGGATGGTGATGCCGCTCTCGAGGAAGTGCGAGAGCAGCTTCCAGAACTCGCGGCGCGACACGGGGTCGACGCCTGTGGTCGGCTCGTCGAGCAGGACCAGCGCGGGGCGATGGATCAGCGTGCACGC
>CAYRAE010000043.1:10635-14293 GCA_964422175.1 uncultured Luteitalea sp.
CTGTGGTCGGCTCGTCGAGCAGGACCAGCGCGGGGCGATGGATCAGCGTGCACGCCAGCGCCAGCTTCTGCTTCATGCCCCCGGACAGCTTGTCGGCGAGCCGGCTCCGGAACGGCGTGAGCTGCGTCATGTCGAGCAGGTGATCGCGGCGCTGCGCGTAGTCCGGCACATCGTGGATGGCGGCGAAGAACGCGATGTTCTCGTCCACGGTCAGGTCGCCGTACAGGCTGAAGCGCTGCGACAGGTAGCCCACCTCGTGGGTGATGGCACGGTGATCGCGCGCCGGGTCTCGACCGAGCACGCGGACCTGCCCCTCGTCGGGATGGATCAGGCCGCAGATCGAACGGATGGTGGTGGTCTTGCCGGCGCCGTCAGGACCGATGAGGCCGAACATCTCGCCGCGCGCGACATCGAACGACAGTCCGTTCAGGGCCGCCACGGCGCCGTAGCGCTTGCGCACGTCGACCAGCGTGATAGCGGGCGTCGCGTCATGAAGCGCTTCCATATCGGCGCTGCGATGCGTGCTGGTCGTGCCGGTGGTCATGGCGCTCGTCCTAACGCGACGGAGCGGGGGCATCGCCAGGCGAGGCGAGCGCGAGTGTGGCGTCCACCGGCATGCCCTGCTTCAGCACGCCGGCGGTGTTGTCGACGGTGATGCGAATCCGGTAGACGAGCTTCGCGCGCTCGTCGGCGGTCTGCACGTTGCGCGGCGTGAACTCCGCCGTCGGCGAGATGTAGGTGACGGTGCCGGTGATCCCGGCACCGCCGGCGTCCGTCGTGAGTGTTGCCGGCTGTCCGAGGATGATGCGAGGGACGGCAGGTTCCGGTACGTAGACGTCGGCCCAGGCGTGATCGAGGTCGGTGATGACCACCACAGGTGCGCGCGGTGCGACCATCTCGCCGGTTTCCACCAGCTTCTTCGTCACGATGCCCCCGACAGGCGCATGCAGCGTCGCGTCCTTCAGTTGCTTCTCGAGCGTGGCGATGGTGGCCACGCTCGTGGCGATGCGACTGCGCGCGACGGCGATTTCCTCGGGCCGCGACCCCGCGTTGACGCGCGCCAGCGCGGCGCGCGCGGCATCGACGCGCCGCTGCGCGCCATCCAGCCTGGCGGCCGCCACGTCGCGCCGCGTCGCGGCATCATCGCGGGGCTTCTGCGCACCGCTCCCGCGCGTCAGCAGCAGTTCGTACCGTGAGAGGTCCGCGGCCGCCGATGTCACCTCCGCCTGCGCGGATACGACATCGGCCTGCGCCGCGTCGACCTGTGCCCTGGCCTGACGGACGTCCTCCGGGCGTGCGGCTGCCTGAACGAGCCGCAGCTGCGCTTCCGCCGACGCCTGCTCGGTGCGGGCGCGATCGATGGCCAGCGTGATGTCCGTGGGATCGAGCGTCAGCACGCGCTGTCCGGCCTGTATGCGATCGCCCTCCTTCACGTCGATCGTCATGACGCGCCCGCCGACGTCCGGCGCCAGGCGTACGTCGGTGGCCTCGACGTGTCCCGAGGCGCGCAGCACGTTCGGATCCTCCGCGGAGCGACACCCCCATGTGCCCGCGAGTGCGAGGCCGGCCATGACGAGCATGGCCTGGCTGAAGGAGGAACGACTGATGCAGGTCATGACTGACGACCCTTCGGCGTGGCGCGTGGTGGAGTGAGCATGCGGAGCGCGGTGAGTTGCATGTGCGAGACGAGTTCGTCGGTGGCAACGGGGGCGAAGAGCGGGATGTCGAGACGGCCGTGCTTCGAGGCGGCGCGCTCGCGCACGGCGTTCATCAGCATCGGGCCCATGATCGACATGTAGGCCAGCACCGGATGCACGCGGCGGAACTCGCCGCGCGCGGCGCCGGCGGCGAGGATGCTGCCGAAGGCGGTGAAGATCGCTCGCACGTGGACGAGCGTGGCGGCATCCAGGTGCGGCGCGCCGTCGGACATCTCGCGCAGCATGAGCGGCGGATACCACGGCCTCGCCTCTTTCTGCGCGACGAGCGTGGCGATGAAGCGCTCGATCTTGCGGGTGGGCGTGTCCGCACTCGCGGCCAGGTCGGTCACCCCGGCCTCCACCGCGCGCAGCATGTCGCCGACGATCGCGCGATAGAGCCCGATCTTGCTGGCGAAGTGGTAGTAGAGCATCGCCTTGTTGACGTGCGCAGCGCGGGCGATGGCGTCGACGCTCGCGCCGTCGAATCCGTGCGAGGAGAACTCGTGCGCGGCGGCCTCGAAGATGAGGTGGCGCGTGCTGGTGTCGCTGACGGTGGCCGGACGTCTGGTGGTCGGCGCGGGCCCGGGCCGGCGCACGCGGCGGACCGCGGTGCCGGCGGGTCGTGTCGTGCGAGCGGATGGGCGTGAGGAACGAGAGGGCATGCGATGAATTAACTAATCGTTTAGTCAAATACATCATCGCGGGCCCGGAGAGCAAGAGGGGCCCCTGCACTCGGGGGAGGCCGTAGGGCCGGGCTCGGAGAGCCCGACCCGTGACGCCACGGCATCACGGACGGGCGACGTGGGCTTTGGCCCACTGGACGATGGCGTGTTCGGCCCAGTAGCCGTCGTGGTCCGCGCAGGGATCGCTCACGAATGCGCAGTGGCCGCCGTCGTCGGTGACCACGACGCGTACCTGGGGATTGGACTGAATCTCGCGCCGACGGAACTGTTCGGGCGGGACGAACGGGTCGTTGGCGGCGGTGAGGATCAGCGTGGGGACGCCGGCTCGCTCGATGACGCGCAGGCTCGACGCCTCGTGGTAGTAGCGCGACGCCGTACCGAAGCCGTTCAGCGGCGCGGTGAACGCGTCGTCGAAGCCGCGAACCGTCCACACGCCTTTCAGCCGGCCGACGTCGTACACGTCGGGGAACAGCACCGCCTTGCGCCGCATGCGCGCGCGCAGGTTGCGCATGAAATTGAACTGGTACAGCACGTTCGAACGACGTTCGAGCGCATCGACGCACAGCGCGAGGTCCATCGTCGGCGAGACGGCGCAGACCGCCTTCAACTCCGGCGGCGCGTCGGTGCCGAGATCCCCGGCCAGCTTCAACGTCAGGTTGCCACCCAGTGAATAGCCCGCCACCACGATCGACGGCACGCGCTCGACCTCGATGAGGTGTCGCATGACGAACAGCGGATCGTGCGTGAGACCCGAGTGGTAGAGCCCGCGCGACAGGTGTTCGGTACCGCCGCAGTTGCGCTGGTTGAGGCGGACCACGTTGAAGCCCGCGGCCCATGCTTTCTCCGCGATTCCGCGCATGTAGTGCGCGAGGCTCGATCCTTCGAGGCCGTGCAGCAGGAGGAGCGCCGGCGCCTCGTCACGCTTCGGCTGCCAGTTGCAGTGCGCCAGCACGCGCGCGTCGGGTGTCGTGTCGAAGTAGCAGGCGTCGGCCTCCGGGAGCGCCGGCAGGGCTCGCGTGCGCGCCCAGGCATAGATGGTCATGCGATGACCGCCGGACCAGCGGCGCGACGGGACGTACTCGGGGAATGGCAGCGAGACGAGCACGGAGCGATCAGGGTCCAGGCGGGAGGAGACGCTCGTCGGCGGAGTCGCCGTAGAGTGCCGGCACCGCGATGTCGCACAGGCGCATGTACACGGTCAGCTGCCCACGATGGTGCACCATGTGCCGCACCACGTAGCGGGAGATGGCTTCGGCTCGCGTCATCGACGCGATGACG
>CAYRAE010000044.1:0-1178 GCA_964422175.1 uncultured Luteitalea sp.
CGGGCGACGTTCGGCGATGCGTACGACAGATACGCCGGTGGAGCGTTACCGGCGGCGGCTCGCCGCTTCAGCGTGGCGCGCGCGTGGCGCAACAAGGAGTATCGCGCACCGGTCGGGCTCATGCTCATGAGCTTGTACCTGCTCTGGCGCGCGGGTCTGCTCGGCTGATTGCGCGCTCTGGACCACAGAGTCGAACCCCATCTTTTCGCCAACCCTCTTCTCGTCTTGACATCGGCTGAACCCGGTCGCATCCTGTTCGGCATTTCCGATGTCCATTCGGCCCCAGGCTGTGCCTTCGTGCGCAGCCGGGGGTTTGCTGTTTTGGCAGTGGTGGGGAGGTGGAATGTGAACGTTTCTTGCCTCAGGCTCGTGTCGAGTCTGTTGTGGGTCGCCCTGTTGCTGGTCGCTCCGTCTGCGAGTGTGGCGCAGACGGGCACCGCGTCGCTGTCGGGGACTGTCACCGACGATCAGAAGAGCGCCATTCCCGGCGTGCTCGTGACGCTCACGAGCGGTGCGACGGGGTTGACGCGTGAGGCCGTCAGCGGCGCGAACGGTACCTATCAGTTCCTGGCGATCCCGCCGGGCACGTACACCCTGAGGGCCGAGCTCAGCGGATTCAAGAGCAGCGTCATCGAGGGCATACAGCTCAACACCGACACGTCGCAGCGTGTGGATGTGGCGCTGGCCGTGGGTGGCCTCGAGGAGACGGTCCAGGTGCTGGCCGAGGCGCCCGCGATCAACACGACGGACGCGAGTCTCGGCAACGTCATCAAGGAAGCGCAGATCCGCGGCCTGCCACTCGAAGCGCGCAATCCCGTGGGCCTGCTCTCGCTCCAGACTGGCGTCGTCTACATCCCGCGCAACAACCCCGAGACCACCGTCGATCCCCGGTATGGATCGGTGAGCGGCGCGCGTGCCGACCAGAGCAACGTCACGCTCGACGGCATCGACGTCAACGACGGGCAGAACCAGAACGCGTTCACGTCGGTGCTGCGGCTCACGCTCGACTCCGTGCAGGAGTTCCGCGTGACCACCAGTTCGTACGGCGCGGAAGGTGGGCGCTCGTCGGGGCCGCAGGTGTCGCTCGTGACCAAGAGCGGCACGAACGATCTGCGCGGTGCCGCGTACTACGCCGGCCGCGACACGAAGTTCTCGTCGAACGAGTATTTCAACAAGCT
>CAYRAE010000044.1:1278-6067 GCA_964422175.1 uncultured Luteitalea sp.
CCGAACTATGACGGCCGCGACGGCGCCAACATCATGGGCTACCGCTTCACGTCGCCCATCGAGAACGAGTTCAACACGCTCATCGCGCGCGGCGACTATCGCATCAGCAACGGGCAGTCGCTCTTCACGCGCGTCAACAAGCAGTCCGACGCGATCGTCGGTGTGCAGCAGTTCCCGGGGCTCGCACCCAACACCACGCGCGAGGTGAAGAACTGGGGCTTCGCGTCGGGACACGACTGGGTGCTGGGGGCGAACCTGATCAACACGCTGCGCGTGGGCCACACGAAGATCGACGACGCGACGATCGGGTTGCAGACGCGGAGCGCGACGGTGTTTCGCTTCATGGACAACTACGAGGCGCTCTCGGCCAGCACCGGCCGCAACCTCGGGACCTGGAACATCACCAACGACCTGTCCTGGATCAAGGGCTCGCACACGCTCAAGTTCGGGACGAACCTGCGGTACGTCCGCAACGACACGTACAGCAACGCCAGTTCCTTCTTCAGCGGCGTGGCCAACGGGTCGTGGGTGGCCGGTGTGGGCCGGCGCTACATGCCCGGCGGCGCGTGCCCGGCGCCTGCCGACTGCTCCGGCCTGCCGGCCGTGGCGTCGACGGCGCAGGCCATCTATGCCGACACGTTCATCAACATGCTCGGCGCGATCACGCAGACCACGGCGCGCTACAACTACACGATCGACGGCGGCGTCATTCCCGAGGGGCAGGCGTTGCCACGGCTGTACGTGGCCAACGAGTACGACGTGTACGTGCAGGACCAGTGGCGCGTGAGCGACAGCTTCACACTCAACCTGGGGCTGCGCTACAGCCTGTTCCCGCCCGTGTACGAAGGGCGCGGCCAGCAGGTGGTACCGAGCGTGAACATGGGTGAATGGTTCGAGTTGCGCCGGGCGAACATGCAGCGCGGCATTCCGGCAAGCGCGGATCCGTCCATCTCGTTCATCCCCGGCGGAAAGGTCAACGACGGGCCCGACTGGTACCAGTACGACAAGAACAACTTCGCCCCGCGCGCGAGCTTCGCGTGGTCGATCAACCCGAAGACGTCGATCCGCGGCGGGTACTTCCTGGTCTACGACCGCATCGGCTCCGGCATCGCGACGCAGTTCAACTCTGCCGGTTCGTTCGGACTGGCGACGGTGCTGAGCAGCATCGTCAACGCGAACAACGAGCCGAGCACCGCGATTCGCTTCACCGACGTGAACACCATCCCGGCGACGTATCCGGCCGCACCGCCGGCGACGTTCCCCGCCACGCCGGGCCTGCGCACGGGCACCATCACGTCGTCGATCGACCAGAACCTGCGCACGCCGTACTCGCATGCGTACAACCTGACGTTCAGCCGCGATCTTGGCCGCAACTACTCGGTGGACGTGGCGTACGTCGGGCGGCAGGGACGCAACCTGATGATCCGCCGCGACGCGGCGATGCCGGCCAATCTCGTCGACCCGAAGTCGGGCGTCGACTACTACTCGGCGGCCACGGAACTCATCACGCAGGCACGTCTGGTGGGTGCGACCAACGTGGCGCCCATCCCGTACTGGGAGAACATGTTCCCGGGCGCGGCCGGCGGCGGCCTGACGGCCACGCAGGTGATGGCCGAGGAGTTCATGGCCAACGAGCCTGACTGGATCACGGCGTTCTGGGCGGCCGACCAGTACTGCTTCCCCGCGTGCCCGGCAACCGGCCAGTTCTCGTTCTTCAACCAGCAGTACGACTCGCTGGCCGTGCAGAGCTCGCTGGCGCGGTCGGGCTACAACTCGATGCAGCTGGCGTTGCGCCGTCGTTTCGCGAACGGGTACCAGTTCGACTTCAACTACACGTACGCCGTGGCGAAGGACCACGGGTCTTCCGTCGAGCGCGGCAGTTCGTTCGGCAACTTCTCGGCCGGCGGCTACTCGGGCTTCCTCGTCAACTCCTGGCAGCCCGATCAGCAGTATTCGTACGCGGACTTCGACGTCAGACACCAGATCAACATGAACGGGCTGCTCGAACTGCCGTTCGGGCAGGGGAAGAAATGGGGCAGCAACGTCAACGGTGTCACGAATGCGCTGATCGGCGACTGGTCGCTGGCAGGCATCTTCCGCTGGACGAGCGGCTTCCCGTTCAGCGTGTACAACTGCCGGTCGTGCTGGACCACCAACTGGAACATCCAGGGCAACGCGATGCTCGTCGATCCGAACCGCCTGCCGGAGCAGAAGACGACGCGCAACGCCGTGGGTGGACAGCCAAGTCCCTGGGCCGACGCGACTGACGCGATCACGTACTTCGAGCGCGCCACGCCCGGGCAGTCGGGGACGCGCAACCTGTTCCGCGGCGACGGCTACTTCGGTATCGACGTGAGCCTCGGCAAGGCGATTCGCATGCCGTTCGGCCATCGCCTGCAGTTCCGGTGGGACGTGTTCAATCTCACGAACACGGTCCGCTTCGACACGGCCACGCTCGACATGTTCCCGGACATCGCCGCGTCGTTCGGCCGCTACAACGGCACGCTCGCCGGCTGCGACGGCGCCGCCAACCGCTGCATGCAGCTCAATCTGCGATACGAGTTCTGATCGGAGATGGGGCAGGGGCGACGCACGCGCGTCGCCCCTGCCCCGTTGCCGGCGTTCGGCGCGCCGTGTATACTCCACAGGTTGTCGCGGGTCGTCGACGCGACGCCACGCGCCGGGCAGGTCGTCGAGCCCTCGACGAGCGTCGGCGTGGGCACGGTCGGTCGAGGGGGCGGTTAGCTCAGTTGGTAGAGCACCGGTCTTACACACCGGCTGTCACAGGTTCGAGTCCTGTACCGCCCACCAGTTCGCTGGTGGTTTCGTACGAGGCGTGATTCGCGCCCGCACGACACGGTCCGGATCGAGCACCAGATTGCGGGGTCGTAGCTCAGTTGGTTAGAGCGCCGGCCTGTCACGCCGGAGGCCGCGGGTTCGAGCCCCGTCGACCCCGCCACTCCCGCAACTGCGTCTTGGTCGTGTCGGCCTCGACGGCCTCAGGCACGCGGCGTCGCCTGCGGCTCGCCTTCGGGCTCGAGCCCCGTCGACCCCGCCACTCCCGCAACACAGCAACACAGCAATACCCTTCATCACGCCCGCGCGCGTGCGTGAATTTCCCGCCCGACAGGGGAACTCTCGCCCCGCATGGCTGGCTGGCGCGAATTCCTCGCCGATTTCGGCCTGATCGGCGACCTTCGTGGTCGGCCTCCAACTTGCACGCGTACCAACGATGTGAACGCACACGTGTCGACGCTGACGCCACTGGACGCCATCGGAACCCTCCCCGTCATCATCCAGGGAGGGATGGGCGTGGCAATCTCCGACTGGCGTCTCGCCAGGGCCGTGTCGACGACAGGCGCACTCGGCGTCGTGTCGGGCACCGCCCTCGACCAGGTCCTCGCGCGGCGCCTCCAGGACGGCGACATCGGCGGGCACATGCGCCGCGCCCTCGACGCCTTCCCGATTCCGGCCATCGCCGCGCGCATCCGCGACCGCTTCTTCATCCCTGGCGGCAAGCCCCCGCGCGCCGCATACGAGACGCTGCCGCTCCAGACGGTGGAGGGCTCGGACTCCTTCCGCGAGCTGTGCGTGGTCGCCAACTTCGTCGAGGTCTGGCTCGCCCGGCAGGGCCACACCAATCCCGTCGGCATCAACTACCTCGAGAAGATCCAGATCCCGCACCTGCCGTCGATCTACGGGGCACTCCTGGCCGGCGTGAACACCATCCTGATGGGCGCGGGGATCCCGCTCAGAATCCCCGGCGCCATCGACGCGTTGGCCTGCCACGAGCCCGCCACGTATCCGCTCGCCGTGACGGGCGGTCAGCCCGGCGACGATGCGACACTGACCTTCGACCCGTCCACCATCGTGGGCGACTTGAAACCACCGCTGACGCGCCCGGCGTTCCTGGCGATCGTCGGCTCCGCGACGCTCGCGTTGACGATGCTGCGCAAGGCGAACGGGCGAGTGGACGGCTTCGTGATCGAAGGCCCGACGGCCGGCGGCCACAACGCGCCGCCGCGCGGAAAGCTCCAGTTGAGCGAGACCGGCGAGCCCGTCTACGGCGAGCGCGACAAGGTCGATCTCGCGGCGTTCCGCGAGTTCGATCGCCCGTTCTGGCTCGCGGGCGGGTACGGATCCCGTGACGGCCTGCGCGCCGCGCGCGAAGCCGGCGCCGCTGGTATCCAGGTCGGGACGGCATTCGCGCTCTGCGAAGACTCGGGCCTGCGCGCCGACTATCGCGCCGAACTCCTGGCGCGCGTCAGGGACGCCGCGGCGCACGTGAAGACCGATCCGCTCGCGTCGCCGACGGGGTTCCCGTTCAAGGTCGCCGATCTGCCGGGCACCGTCGCGCTGGAGGACGTGTACGCCAGGCGTGCGCGCATCTGCGACCTCGGTTACCTGCGCGAAGCCTACCGCGCGCCCGACGGCACGATCGGCTACCGCTGCCCGGCCGAGCCCGTCTCCCTCTATCGCAGCAAGGGTGGCGAGCAGGCCGACACCGTGGGGCGCAAGTGCATCTGCAACGCGCTCATCGCCACGGCCGGCCATCCGCAGGTGCGTGCCGGCAAACACATCGAGCCCGGCATCGTCACGTCAGGCGACGCGCTGCTCGACGTGGCGCGATTCCTCCGCGACGGGGCAGACACGTTCACGGCCGCCGACGTCGTGCGCGCCATCCGCGATTCGTAAGGGGCCGGGCCCGACCCCGTCGTCGTCACGGCAGCAGGGCGTCGACGGCCGCGATGTCGACGGGCTTCACCAGGTGATGGTGGAACCCGGCGGC
>CAYRAE010000044.1:6167-14010 GCA_964422175.1 uncultured Luteitalea sp.
TCCGCCGCGTCGGCGTTGTCGTCCACGATCAGCACGCGCAAACCGCGCGTCGCCCGCGCTGCGGGACGCGGCGGTGCGGGCCTGGCGACCTGGGGCGGCTCGCGCTGCGTGAGAATCGGCGCCAACGGCACCCACACCGTGAACACGCTGCCGCGCCCGATGCCTTCACTGTCGGCCTTCACGCGCCCGCCATGACGCTCCACGAGGTTGCGCACGATCGCCAGTCCGAGACCGAGCCCGCCTTCCGCGCGAGTGGTCCCCTGCCGGCCCCGGACGAACAGGTCGAAGACCTGCGCCAGCACCTCGGGGGCGATCCCGATGCCCGTGTCGCGGACGCTGACGCGTACCTCGTCGGCGTCGCGCGTGGCGGTGACCGTGATGGCACCGCATGGCGGCGTGTAGCGTGCAGCGTTGGTGAGCAGGTTGGAGACGACCTGCGAGATGCGCGCCGCATCGACGAGCATCGGCAGGCCCGTGCGCGGCACGTCGACGGTGAGCGTGTGCGATCGCGATTCGAGGAGCGGGCTCGCCATCTCGATACCCCTCGCGATGACGTCGGCCGACTCGACGGGCGCGAGCTTCAACTCCACCTTGCCGCGCGCGATTCGCGAGACGTCGAGGAGATCGTCGACCAGACGCGTGAGGTGCTTCACCTGTCGTTCGATGACGACGCGCTCGCGCTCCGACTCCTGGCCGCCGCGTAACCGCATCAACTGGAGCGCCGTCAGGATCGGCGCCAGCGGATTGCGCAGTTCGTGCCCCAGCATGGCGAGGAATTCGTCCTTCGCCCGGTTGGCCGCCTCGGCGTCGTCCGACAGCTGCGCGAGCCGCCGGCTCTGCTCCTCGGCCTCGAGCCTGGCGAGGCGCTCGCGGGCCAGGGATGCCGCGCGGAATTCATCTTCGTGCGCGCGTCGTGCGAACTGCCAGCAGCGGCTGGCCACCTGCTGGACGAGCGCAACGTCGTGCGGCTGCCACGTGCGCGGGACCGACGTGGCGACCACGAGACCGCCTTCGAGCTGGCCCGACTCGAGGACGGGGGCCACGACGAGGCCACGCACCGCCGCCGCGTCGTATCGCACGCGTTCCTCCGGCGACAACCGCGCATCCGCGCGCACATCGCTCACGACGATCGGCTGGCCCGCACGCAAGACGCGCATGAACGCGTCGCCGACGGTCTTCACCGTGCCGCGATCCGCGATCGGCGTCGTCCCGGCGGCGTAGCCACCCGCGACGAGCCAGGTGCCGTCGGCGTCGATGGTGACGAATCCGCAGCGATTGGCATCGAGATGGACTCCGAGGAGGCGAGCGGCCGTCGCCAGCGCGTCACTCGGCTTCGCGAGACTGCGCGCCGTGTCGTCGAGGTGGACGAGCAACCGATCGCGTTCGCGCGCGGCGGCCAGCGCCGCCTCCGCCTCCTTCCGCTCCGTGATGTCGATCCCCAGCCCGTACAGCCACTTCGGCGTCCCGTCGTCGCCGTACGCGGCACGCCCGCGGCCGTCCATCCAGCGGAGGCGACCCTGCATGTCGCGAAACCGGAACTCGACGACGTAGTCGCTGCGCGTCCTGACGGCGTCGCCGACGGCCGCCTGCACGTGCGGAAGGTCGTCGGGATGGATGAACGCGAAGAAGTCCGCCTCCCTGCCGGCGAACGCGCCGGGTTGCAGACCGAAGATCTCCTCCAGTTCGCGGCTCCACCACACGACGTCGGTAGCGAAATTGCGCGACCACGCGCCCATGCGCCCGGCGCGCATCGCCAGTGCCAGGACGTCGCGGCTCTCGCGCAGCGCGTGCTCTTCGCGCCTCCGCAACTCGTCGGCGCACCGCCGTTGTTCGGTGACGTCGACGAACAGCACCGTCACGCCGTCGGCAGAGGGATAGAGTCGATACTCGAAGCCACGCGCGCCATCGTCGAACCAGATGTCGCACATGGTGCGCCGGCCCGTGGCGATCGCTTCGGTGAGGTACGGACGCAGGACCGCCAACGCGCTCGCGGGCAGGACGTCGTCGACAGGCTGTCCGACGGCCTCCGTCCGTGCGCGACCGACGAGACGTGCGGCGGTGTCATTCAGGTAGACGAGCCGCAGGTCCGGGTCGACGACCATGAGGCCCTCGTCGATTGTCGAGAGGATCCGATTGAGCATGCGGCGGCCTGCCTATCGTACGGCACGCGCGTCCGTGGCGTACCATGCGGGACATGACCGCGCTGTATCCGCCAGTCCTGTTCCTGCACTCCCTCACGCGCTGGGCGATCGTCCTGGCCGGCGTGTGGCTCATCGTTGCCGCGATCGGTTCGCTCGGACGGGGCGGCGCGTCCGGCGCCTCGCCTGTGCGCCTTCCGTGGAAGGCGTACGCGAATGGCCTGCGCGCACAGCTGGTGCTCGGCCTGGTGTTGTTGTTCATCAGCCCGACGGCGCAGTTCGCGTGGGCGAACATGGGGCTGGCGATGAAGACGCGTCTGCTGCGGTTCTTCACCATCGAGCACACCGTGATGATGATCCTGGCGATCGGTCTTGCCGAAGCCGGCGCCGCGCGCGCCCGCAGGGCGGGCGACGCTCAGGCAGCCGCGCGCACCACGCTGATCTTCGGCGGGATCTCGCTGCTCCTGATCTGCGCCGCGATCCCCTGGCCCTTCATGGGCGAGATTGCGCGTCCCTGGTTCCGGGTCTGGTAGGACACCCCGGCAACGGGCAATCGGCAACCGGCAACCGGAGCCACCCTGGCCTCCACCCGCGATGCATCCCCCGCGGGCCGGGCGACTTGTCCACCGTAGCCCGGAGGGCGAAGGTGGAAGCCCGGCCCCTCGCATTCGGGTACGCTTGAAAGCGGTCATGGCTGTGTGGGGATGGGGGCGTGGGGTGTTGAGCGGGCAGCGGCCGGGGCGCATCGGCCGCTGGTGGCTGGCGCGGCCGCGTGGACTGGCGTGGCTGCTCGGCGGCTTGGCGGCCCTCGCGTGGGTCGGGTTGTTCGGGGCACTGTGGTTCGCGTGGGACATCAGGCAGTCGCTGCCCGATCGCCAGGCGCTGTCGTCGGTCGGCGACATGGCGCAGGCGACGACGCTGTTCGATCGGGGCGATCAGCCTGTGTTCACCATCTTCAAGGAGCAGCGCATCGAGGTGCCGCTCGAGAAGATGTCCGAGAACGTCAGGCGTGCCGTCGTCTCGGTCGAGGACCAGCGCTTCTACTCGCACAACGGCATCGACGTGGTCCGCATCGCGGCGGCGGTCCTCGCCAACGCGCGATCGGGCACGCGCGGGCAGGGCGGCAGCACCATCACGCAGCAGCTCGCGCGCATGAGCTTCCTCCACAGGAAGAAGACCTACACGCGCAAGATCAAGGAAGCCTTCGCCGCGCTGCTCATCGAGCGTACGTACTCGAAGGACGAGATCCTCGCGCTGTATCTCAACAAGGCGTACTTCGGCGACGGGTATCACGGCGTCGAGGCGGCGTCGCTCGGTTTCTTCGGCAAGCACGCGAGCGAGCTCGACGTACCGGAAGCCGCGCTCATCGCGGGCCTCATCCAGTTACCGTCCGCGTACGCACCGACGATCAACATGGAGCGGGCGGTCGCGCGACGCAACATCGTGCTGCACACGATGCTCGACTCGGGCGCCATCGATCGCGCGACGTACGACACGGCGCGGCGCGCGCGCGTGCGCCTCGCGAACGCGCTGCGTCGCGACGAGCCGTTCGGCCTGTACTTCAAGGAGCAGGTGCGCCGCGAGCTCGTCGATCGCTTCGGCTGGCAGCGGGTGTCCGAAGGCGGCCTCAGGGTCTACACCACCATCGAGCCCGCGCTCCAGCGACAGGCGGAAGCCATCGTCGAGCGGCGGCTCTCGGAGATCGAGAAGCGGCGCGGCTACAAGCATCCGGTGCGCGCGACGATGACGATCGAGGAGGACATCGCGCCGGGCTATCTGCAGGCGGCAGTCGTGGTCATCGACCCGGCCACCGGCGCCGTGCGCGCGCAGGTCGGCGGGCGCAGCTTCGGCGAGAGTCGCTTCAACAGGGCGGTACAGGCGCGCCGGCAATCGGGCTCGGCGTTCAAGCCGATCGTCTATGCGACGGCGATCGAGCAGGGACAGTCGCCTGGTTCGGTGGTGAGCAACCTGAACGATCCGATCAACACACCGTCGGGGGCGTATGTGCCCGAAGACGAACACTCGAGTGCGGGGAGCATGACGCTGCGGACGGCGCTGCGCACGTCGAGCAATCGCGCCGCCGTGCAGTTGCTGCGGACGGTGGGCATCGCCGAAGCGGTGGAGACGGCACAGGCGCTGTCGCTCGGCCGCATGCCTGCCGTGCCGTCGATGGCGCTCGGCGCGGGAGAGGTGACGCTGCAGGCGCTCACGGCGGCGTATGGGGCGTTCGCGTCGGCGGGCGTGCTGCGCCAGCCGTATCTCGTGCGGCGCGTGGAGGATCAGGACGGCAACGTCCTCTTCGCGACGGAGGCGAAGGAGACGCGCGTGTTCTCCGAGGAGACGGCCTTCCTCGTGACGAGCATGCTGGCAGACGTGATCAACGCGGGCACGGCGTGGCGCGCGCGCGCGGACGGGTTCCGCCTGCCTGCCGCCGGCAAGACGGGGACGACCAACGACTACCACGACGTGTGGTTCGTCGGGTATACGCCCACCACGGTGACAGGTGTGTGGCTGGGGTTCGATCAGCCGCAGGAAATCATCGCCAACGGCTACGCGGGCGAACTGGCGGTGCCGGTGTGGGCGAGCGTGATGGCGGTGGCCACACGGGGCAATGCACCGGAGCCGTTCAAGCGTCCGAGTGGCGTGACGGGCGTGGAGATCTGCCGCGTCACGGGCAAGCGTGCGGCAGCGGGCTGTGCGCACGTGCCTGTCGAGGGACCTGATGGGACGGTCGAGGTCCGCTCGATGGCCTACGTCGAGTACTACCGCAGGGGCACCGAGCCGCAGGACGTGTGTACGGAACACGAAGGGCCGGGTTTCTTCGAGCGGCTGGCCGGTGTCTTCGGCAAGGACAACAGCCTCAAGCCCGTCAGCGCCGAGCAGGCGGGCCTGCCGGGCGTGAGCATCCCTCGCGACGTGCCGACCCCACCTGTCGCCGCGCGTGACGAGGATACCGCGCGCGCGAAGGCGGCGCAGTCCGAGCCGAACCGCGACGGCGCCGACAAGAACCGCGCCGCTGCCGGTGACAAGGAACCCGAGAAGAAGCGCGGCTTCTGGGGCCGCGTGTTCGGTCGACGGGACAAGAAGCCATGATCCTCGCCGACATGCTCGGGCACGGGCAGCCGCGGGCGCTGCTGTTGCGCGCGGTGGTGGCGCGCAGCGTGCCGCAGACGCTGTTGTTCGACGGACCCGACGGTGTGGGCAAGCGGACGATGGCGCTGGCGCTGGCGTCGGCGATCAACTGCGCGCAATCCGCCATCGATGGCGATGCGTGCGGGACCTGCTCCTCCTGCCGTCGCATCGCTCGCGCGCAGCATCCCGACATCGTCACGCTCGTGCCCAACGAGAAGGGCACCATCACCGTCGAGATGGCGCGTGATGTGGTGGGACAGGCCAGCTATCGCCCATTTGAAGCGCGGCGACGCGTGGTGATCGTCGATGCGGCCGACACGCTGCAGCCGTCGGCACAGAACGCATTGCTCAAGACCCTCGAGGAACCGCCGCCGTCCTCGATGTTCATTCTCGTGACGTCGCGGCCCGACTCGCTGCTCGAGACGGTGCGATCGCGCTGCCCGCGCGTGCGCTTCGGACGTCTGGGGCCGTCGGATCTCGCGGAGGTGCTCGTCCGGCACTGCGGCGTCAAGCGCGCGGAGGCCGCCGGGCTCGCGGCGATGGGGGATGGCAGCGTGGCCCGCGCGCTTGCGCAGGACACCGGCGAACTCGTCGAGGCGCGCGACGCGGCGCTCGCGTTGCTGCAGGGCGTGGCGAGCCGGCCGCCCGTGGCGGCGCGGCTGTCGCTCGCGGCGCAGCTCGTGAAGCTGCCGAAGAAGCGCGGCACGGGATCCGATCGCGACGTGCTGGCGCGGCGGCTCGAAGCGCTGTCGCTCCTCGTGCGCGACATCGGCGTCGTCTCGTCTGGCGACGAAGGCGAGTCCACGCTCGCGAATCCCGATCTGCGCCGCGATCTCGCCGGCCTCTCGCGCCACTTCGACGACGCGCGTGTACTCGGTGCCTTCACGGCCGTCGAGCAGGCGCGCCGATCGCTCGAGCGCTATCAGTCGGCCAAGGTGGTCGCCGACTGGGTGGCCTGCGAGATGTAAGCGATGGATGACACGACTGTGCCGCCGATCGTGCCGACCGCCAGCGTGCGCTTCGTGCCCGCGGGCCGGCGGCGCTCGTTCCTGTTGCCGGACCTGACACTCGACGGCGTTGTCGCACCCGGCGACACCGTCGTGGTCGACGATGGCGAGCGGCTCGCCGTGGGCACCGTCATGCTCGAAGCGGCTGACGTCGCCGCGCGCCGTGGGGCGCACGTCACGGCCGACGCGCGCGCGCGCGTGATCCGCCGCACGACGGCCGACGACACGACGCGGCGGCTGCAGCAGCAGCTCGTGGAACACAAGGCGCTCGCGTTCTGCCAGCTGCGGATTCGCGAGCGCGGGCTCGACATGAAACTCACCCGCGTGGAGCACGCCTTCGACGGCTCGCGCCTGCTGTTCTCGTACACGGCGGAACAGCGCGTGGATTTCCGCGAGCTCGTGCGCGACCTGGCCGCCGCGTTCCACATGCGGATCGAGATGCGGCAGATCGGCGTGCGCGACCAGGCGAAGCTGCTCGGCGGCTACGGGCCGTGCGGGCGCCCGCTGTGCTGCACCACCTGGCTCACGTCGTTCGAGGCCGTGTCGATCAAGATGGCCAAGCAGCAGGGCCTGAGCCTGAGCCCATCACGCCTGGCAGGTGTGTGCGGCAGGCTCAAGTGCTGCCTGCGCTACGAACTGCCCAACGCGAAGGGCGAACGACACGCCGGCTGCGCGCAGGAAGGGTCGTGTACCAACGGCTGCGCCGGCGACGGCGCGTGCGGATCGGAGGGATGTTCGTGCGGGAAATGAGCAGGGCGCGGCGCGGGGCGGAACCGCTGCCGCGGGTGGCCGTCACGGTCGGCGATCCGGCAGGCATCGGACCGGAAGTCGCCATCGTCGCCGCGGCGTCGCGTGAAGTGCGGGCCGTCTGCGAGCCGGTGCTGTACGGACCGCATTCGCCGGAGGCGCTCGACGCGTTTCCCGCGGGTACCATCAGCGCCGCGGCCGGCCGGGCGGCCTACGACGCCATCGTCGCTGCCGTCGCCGACGCGCAGGCCGGACACGTCGACGCGATCGCCACGGGGCCGATCCACAAGGAGGCGTTCGCCGCGTGTGGACTGCCCTGGAAGGGCCACACGGAGCTGCTCGGCCATCTCACGGGCAGCCGGCAGGTGGCGATGATGTTCCACTCGGAACCGCTGCGTGTGGTGCTGGCCACGGTTCACGTGCCGATCGCGGACGTCCCGCGCCTCCTCACGCAGACGCTCGTCGAGGACATCATCGAGCTCACCGCGCGCAGCCTGCCCGATTTCGGCTATCCATCGAGAGCGGCCGGGCCCGGAGGGCCGGCCCTTCCTGCATCCGACGACCGATGGCCGATGGCCGATGGCCTACGGCCGATGCCCGATGGCCGACGGCCGAGAATCGGATTGGCCGGCCTGAACCCGCACGCCGGCGAGCACGGGCTGATGGGGAGCGAAGACGATGCGGTGCTGCGCCCCGCCGTGGAGGCGTGCCGCGCGCGTGGAATCGACGTGCAGGGTCCGCTGCCCGGTGACACCGTGTTCCTCCAGGCGGTGCGCGGCGCGTTCGACGTGGTGGTCGCCTGCTACCATGACCAGGGGC
>CAYRAE010000045.1:0-13974 GCA_964422175.1 uncultured Luteitalea sp.
GAACGATCGCGTGGCGCCGCCGTTGGCACGCAGCGCGACGGTCATGGGGATCGTCTGCGGCGTGACGCCGATCGTGCCGGCGATGGCCGTGGCGCGATCCTGATCCATCACGCCGAGGACGTCGCCGAGCTGCGCGAGCTTGATCGAGTTGGCGAGGCTCGGGATGACGGCCACGACGTGGGCCCGGGTCATCGGCAGGTGCGTGGGGCCGAGGTTGAAGAACGGATGGCCGAACGCCAGGACGCGTGCGCCGTCGACGCTGGTCACCGTGCCCGTGGCGCCGAGCGAGAGGTCGCCGCGCACCAGGCTCACGCCGACGGCGTCGCCTGGCTGCAGCGGAGATGTGTCAGCGGCGGCTGACGTATTGGCGGGAGCGCCCTGCGCGTACGCCGCGCGTCCGACCGTCCGTGGCGACGATGCGCCAGCGGAGACAGGGGCGAATCCCGCTGCCGTCAGGGTGTCGGTGAGCCACGCGCCGACCGAACCGGTGAAGCCGCCCATGGAGAGCGGCGTGGCGATGGGGCGGAGCACGGGACTGCCGACGGCATCCAGACCCATGGCGCCCATCGCCGTCGCTTCGATGCGCACGCCAGCCTGACCCGGGAGCGACGCAAGGAAGGCGTTGCGCAGCGCGTCGGGCGTGAGCGGCGTGTCGAGCGGGAACGCCGCGACCTGGCGTGCTGCGGTCCCGGCACCTGGGCGCGTCGCGTCGGACATCTCGCCAATCGGCGTGATGCCCGCAATCGGCACCTTGGGGAACTGGCCCAGCGAATACGCCACGGCGCCCACCAGCCGGCCGTCGATGTAGACCGGGCTGCCGCTCATGCCGGCGATGACGCCGGTGTGTTCGAGGTTGGCCCCTTCGAGACGCGCGAGGATCACCTGCCGTTTCGGCCCGATGACATCGTCCAGCACGCCGAGGATGTGCGCCTTGAACGTCACGCGTTCGCCATCGTCCATGCGCGTGACGCCCTCGGCGACCTGGCCGCGGCGGATCTCGGACATGGGGAACGTCGCCACGCGTGCTGGCACGTCCACGCTCAACCACGCGAGCGCGACGACGGCCAGCACCACTCCACGAATCGGACCGGCGATGACCGGAGGCAGCTCGGGCACTGTGTTGTCGGTTATGACATGCGCCCCCGAGGGGGTCAAGCAAGCCGCCTCGAATTGCTGTTGGCGTTGACGTGCCCGGACGTCTTTGGTAGGGTTCCTCCGACATGCGGGGCTGTGCCGCGTTCTCCTTCGCCTTCGGGTCCTCCACGAGCAGTGCGTCGTTCACGACACGCTATTGGTGGTGGTCTGGGTCCGCAGCCGAAGGGGCGGCCGTCTAGCCGCGCACAGACCAGCACCACGCGATCCGCGTACCTGGCGCCCCTTCGGCCTCCCGCCGACGGGGCGTTTTTCATTTGATGCTTGAAATGCTGCGATGCCGGGAATGCCGGGAATGTCACACCATCAACTCTTTGCTCTTTGCCCTTTGTCCTTTCCGTAAGCCGTAAGCCGTAAGTCGTAAGTCGTAAGCCGTTATGTCTCCTCTCCTCGTCTCGACCCTCGCCGATCTCGCTCCCGACGCACTCGCGTCGGCACGGGCTGACGCGCTGCGTGTGGCCGATCTCGTGGAGTTCAGGCTGGATCGACTGCCGGCCCTGCCGCTGGCCGAGGTCCTGGGCGGGGCCGCGTCCCGCGCGATCGTGACCCTGCGACCGGTACGCGAGGGCGGGCGCTTCGAAGGAGAGGAGGCGCAGCGCGACGTCGTGCTGCGCGAGGCGCTCGCGCTGGGCGCCGCATTCGTGGACGTCGAGTGGGACGCCGCGTTCGGCGACGCGGTGATTGCCGGGTTCCCGGGCCGTGTGGTGCTGTCGCGCCACGATTTCACAGGGATGCCGGCCGACCTGCCCGCGCTCGTACGAGACATGGCCGCGCGCCGGCCCGGAGTGGTCAAGGTGGCCGTCACGCCCGGTTGCCTGATGGATCAGACGGTGTTCACGGCGGCGGCGACGGCGGCGGGTGCCATTCCGGTGGTGTTGATCGCCATGGGCACGGTGGGCCTGGCGTCGCGTCTCCTGCCGGAGCGTCTCGGTTCGCGCTGGACGTATGGCGGTGCGGCCATCGCACCCGGACAGGTGACGCCCGTCGTGATGCGCGAGCGCTACGGCGTGGGCGCGCATTCGCGCGACACGATGGTCCTGGGTGTGGCGGGCCGTCCGATCGGCCATTCACTGTCTCCGGTCCTGCACAACGCCGCGCTCCGGGCGCTCGGCATCGACGGCGTGTACGTGCCGCTCGAAGCCCGCGACATCGACGACCTCCTCTCGTTTGCCGATCATCTCGGCGTGCGCGGCCTCAGCGTCACGGCGCCGTTCAAGCTCGACGCGCTCGCGCGAGCGGTGAGCGCGGAGCCCCTGGCCGAGCGAGTGGGCGCGGCCAATACGCTCACGCGCACGCCGGACGGCTGGGTCGCCAGCAACACCGACGTCGAGGGATTCCTGGCGCCATTGCGATCGCACGTGCCACTTGGCGGCGCGCGCGTCGCGGTGCTCGGCGCCGGGGGCGCGGCGCGTGCCGTCGCCGCGGGATCGCGTGACGAGGGCGCGGCAGTGACGGTGTACGCACGTCGTCGGGCGCAGGCCGACGCGCTCGCGGATCTCGGTGCGCTGGCGGGCGAGTGGCCGCCACAGCCCGGATCGTGGGACGTACTCGTGAACACGACGCCTGTCGGGACGGCGCCCCATGCCGATGTCTCGCCTGTCGACGCGGCCTGTCTCACGGGTGGCGGCCTGGTGTACGACCTCGTCTACAACCCTGGCCAGACACGGTTGCTGCGCGACGCGGCCGCCGCGGGCTGCGCCACGCTCGGCGGGCTCGAGATGCTCGTGGCCCAGGCTGGTGCGCAAATTGCCACCTGGTTCCCGGTCGATCCGCCTGTCGACGCGATGCGCGCCGCCATCCATGCCGAAGCGCCGCACCTGGCGTTCGCGCCGGAGACCTCATGTCAGCGATGACCCAGACCACCTTCGAAGAGTTCGTCGATCTCGCCGGCCGCGGGACCTTCGTGCCCGTGTGCCGAGAACTGCTCGCCGACCTCCTGACGCCCGTGTCGGCGTTCCTGCGCGTTGCGGAACATTCCGATTACGCGTTCCTGTTCGAGAGCGTCGAGGGCGGCGAGCAGGTGGCTCGCTACTCGTTCCTCGGCAAGGACCCGTTCCTCGTCCTTCGCGCGCGCGACGGCAAGGCCGTGCTGGAGCAGGGCGGTCAGTCCTCCGCGCTCGACGAGTCGTTCGTCGGGGCTCTGCGCCGGATCATGGCGGAGTACCGGTCGCCATTCGTGCCAGGCCTGCCGCGCTTCACCGGGGGTGCCGTGGGGTTCTTCGGCTACGACGCATCGCCATGGTTCGAACCGGCGCTGCAGGACGTATGGCGCCAGTTCGACGGCCAGCAGGATCCGCGCGACGAGGCGGCGTTCATGCTGTTCGACACGGTGCTCGCCTTCGACCACGTCAAGCACCGCATCCTGCTCATCGCGAACGCGCGCATCTCGCCGAGCGATGACCTGGCGTCGCTGTACCAGTTCGCCAACGCGCGCCTCGACTTCCTGCAGCGCGAGCTCGAACAGGCCCACACGCAACCGATCGCGGCCGGTGGCGACCAGACGGCGCCGCCAGCGGTCCGTGCGCTCACCACGCGCGAAGACTTCGAGCGCCACGTGCGCACCGCGCAGGAGTACATCGCCCGCGGCGACATCTACCAGGTGGTCCTGTCGCAACGGTTCGAGGTGGACCTCGAAGCTGATCCCTTCTCGGTCTACCGCGCGCTCAGGCACGTGAACCCCTCGCCGTACATGTACTTCACGCGCGTGGGCGATCTGTCGATCGTCGGGTCGTCGCCGGAGATGCTCGTACGGGTGGAAGGCGGGCAGGCCGAGACGCATCCCATCGCAGGCACGCGGCCGCGCGGCGCGACGCACGAAGAGGACCTCCGCCTCGGCGAAGAGCTCAAGCGCGACGAGAAGGAGCGTTCCGAGCACGTGATGCTCGTGGATCTCGGGCGCAACGATCTTGGCCGTGTGTGCGCGTACGGCAGCGTCAGGGTGCCGCAGTTCATGACGCTTGAGCGCTATTCGCACGTGATGCACCTGGTCTCGCGCGTGGTGGGCACGCTCGACGATCGCGCCGACAGGCTCGACGCGCTCGTGTCGTGCTTCCCGGCGGGCACCGTGTCCGGCGCGCCGAAGATTCGCGCGATGGAGATCATCGCGGAGCTCGAGGGTCGCCCGCGTGGTGTCTACGCCGGCGCGGTGGGGTACCTGGATTTCGCGGGCAATCTCGATTGCTGCATCGCCATCCGCACCGTGTGGATGCACGGCGGGACCGCGTACGTGCAGGCCGGCGCCGGGATCGTCGCCGACAGCCATCCGTCCACCGAGTACGAAGAAAGCCTCAACAAGGCGCGCGCGGTGCTGCGTGCGCTCGAACTCGCCCACGCGCTCGGGCGTCACGCCGGCTGATCATGGTCCTGCTGATCGACAACTACGATTCGTTCACCTACAACCTCGCGCAGTATTTCGGCGAGCTCGGGGCCGAGGTGGCCGTGCATCGCAACGACAGGATCACGCTGGCGGAGATCGCCGCCCTGCAGCCGTCGCACATCGTGATCTCGCCGGGCCCTGGACGGCCGGAGGACGCGGGCATCTCCGTCGATGTCCTGCGCGAGTTCGGCCCACGCATCCCGACGCTCGGCGTGTGTCTCGGGCATCAGGCCATCGGTCATGCCTTCGGCGGTCGCGTCGTCAATGCACCGGTGCTGATGCACGGCAAGACGTCGCAGGTCGAGCACGACGGCACGGGTGTGTTCCGCGGCATCGCGCAGGGGTTCACGGCAGCGCGCTATCACAGCCTCGTCGTGTCGCCGGATGGACTGCCGGGCGTGCTCCACGTGTCGGCACGCACCACGACCGACGGCATCATCATGGGCCTGCGCCACCTGGAGCATCCGATTCACGGCGTGCAGTTCCACCCCGAGTCGATCCTGACCGAACCTGGCCATCACCTGCTGCGCAACTTCCTGGAGCTGTGATGTTCGCGCCCCTGCTGGAGAAGCTGCAACGCCATGATGCGCTGACCGCCGACGAGGCGGCCGGTGCGATGGCCACGATCATGCGCGGCGAGGCGACACCGGCCCAGATCGCCGGATTCCTGATCGCCCTCCGGTCGAAGGGCGAGCGCCCCGAGGAACTGGTGGGGCTCGCGCGGGCGATGCGCGCTGCGTCGGTCCCTCTGCCGCAACGCGTCGACGATGTGTTCGACACGTGCGGCACGGGCGGCGACAACGCCGGGACCGTGAACGTGTCGTCGATGGCGGCCGTCGTGATCGCGGCATGCGGCGTGCGCGTGGCCAAGCACGGCAATCGATCCGTGTCGAGCCGCAGCGGGAGCGCCGACGTGTTCGAAGCGCTCGGCGTGAATGTGGCCGCGTCGCCTGCCGTCGCCGCGCGGTGCCTGGAAGAGGCGGGAATCGCGTTCCTCTTCGCACCGACGTTCCACCCGTCCATGCGTCACGCCGCACCGGTGCGGCGCGAACTCGGCGTGCGTACGGCGTTCAACCTGCTCGGTCCCCTGACCAATCCCGCCGGCACGACGCGGCAACTTGTCGGCGTCCCGCGCCCGGAACTGACCGAACTCGTGGCGCGCGCGCTGGGACTGCTCGGGTCGGCGCATGTGTGGGTCGTGCACGCGGCGGATGGCCTGGACGAGGTGTCGACGACCGGATACACGAAGGTCTCCGAATGCCGCAACGGCCTGCTGCGAACGTTCTTCATCCATCCCGCCGCATACGGTCTGCCGAAGGCATCGATCGATGACCTGCGAGGGGCCGACGCCGCCCACAACGCTGCGATCGCGACGGCGGTACTCGGCGGCGCACCAGGACCGGTGCGCGACATCGTGCTCCTCAACGCCGGCGCGGGTCTCTTCATCGCAGGGCGAGCATCGAGCGTCGCAGATGGCGTGCGGATGGCGGCGGCAGCCATCGACGGCGGGCAGGCGGCGCGGACGCTCGCCGATCTCGTGCGCGTGTCGCACACACCTGAGGAACAACAGGCATGACCGCCGGCACGCCGTCTGTGCTCGACACGATCGTCGCTGCCGCGCATACGCGCGTCGATGTCGCCCGGGCGCGCGTACCGCTCGCGCACGTGGAGCGGCAACTTGCGGACGCGCGCGCGACGGGTGGCGGATCGCGTCCGTCGTTCGCGCAGTCGCTCGCCGCACCAGGCATCCGCGTCATCGCCGAGTGCAAACGCCGTTCGCCGTCGAAGGGCGTGCTGCGGCAGACATACGACCCTGTCGCGATCGCCGACGCCTACGCAGCGGCCGGGGCGGCCGCCGTGTCCGTGTTGACGGAGCCGACGTTCTTCGACGGCGCGCTCGAGCACCTGATCGACGTGCGACGATCCCAGCCAGCGCTGCTCCTGCTGCGGAAGGACTTTACCGTCGACGAGTACCAGATTGCGGAAGCCGCTGTCGCTGGTGCGTCGGCGGTGCTGCTCATTGTCGCTGCGCTGGACCAGGCGACGCTCACGCGGCTGCTGGCGTACGCCGATGATGTCGGTCTCGATGTCCTCACCGAGGTTCACGACGAGGACGAGGCGCGGCGAGCCATCGACGCTGGTGCGGCCATCGTCGGCGTCAACAACAGGAACCTCAAGACGCTGGCCGTGTCGATCGAGACGTCGCAGCGGATCGCGCCGCTCATCGCCTCGGCGCGCGTGCGCGTGGCGGAGAGCGGACTGCGTACCGGCGAGGATCTCGCGCGTCTGCGCGAGGCCGGCTATCAGGCGTTCCTGATGGGTGAGCGATTCATGACGGAACCGGATCCCGGCGCCGCGCTGGCCAGGGTCATGGCTGATGCGACGGCGGCCGGCGAGGCGCTGCGATGACCCGCATCAAGATCTGCGGCATGACGCGCGCGGCGGATGCCGTCGCCGCTGTCGAAGCAGGCGCAGACGCCATCGGCCTCGTCTTCTGGGCACGCAGTCCGCGCGCCGTAGACGAGGAGCAGGCGCGGGACATCGCGTCCACGCTGCCGCCGTTTGTGTCCGTGGTCGGGGTGTTCGTCGATGAGACACGCGACAACGTACGTACCATCGCTGACTTCGTCGGCCTGACGGCCGTGCAGTTGCACGGGCGTGAGGAGCCGGAAGACTGGATGGTGTTCCCGCGACCCGTGGTGAAGGCGATGCCGCTGGCGTCGTATGAGAAGAATCCCTGGCGGGCGACGGATGCCGGCATTCTCGTCGACGCGCACGATCCCGTCACCATCGGCGGAACCGGTCGCACGATCGACTGGCAACAGGCAGCGGCGATCGCATCGGAGCGACACCTCGTGCTGGCTGGCGGCCTGCGTCCGGAGAACGTCGGCGACGCGGTGGCGATCGTGGCGCCATGGGCTGTGGATGTGGCATCCGGGGTCGAGTCGGCGCCCGGTATCAAGGACCATGCACGCATGCGGGCGTTCATCGCCGCCGTGCGAGAGGCGGATGCGGCGCGACAACGCGTGTCAGCGCCCGTATCGCAGACAGGACAGGAATCAGCGCAATGACGATGGCAGCGGAGGCGGGCCGGGGGCGTCCGGTGTTCGGGCGTCGCGATCCCGATGCCCGTGGGTATTTCGGCGAGTTCGGCGGGCGGTTCGTGCCCGAGACGCTCGTGGCGCCGATGGACGCGCTGGCCGCAGCGTACTTCGAGGCGCGACGCGACGCCGCGTTCATCGCCGAGTTCGAGGAGTTGCTGCGGCAGTTCGTCGGCCGCCCGACGCCGCTCTACGAAGCACGCCGGCTGTCGGCGGCGTGCGGCGGCGCCACGATCCTGCTGAAGCGCGAGGACCTCGCACACACGGGCGCGCACAAGATCAACAACGCCCTCGGACAGGCGTTGCTCGCGCGCCGCATGGGCAAGCACCGGATCGTCGCGGAGACGGGCGCCGGCCAGCACGGTGTGGCGACGGCGACCGTGTGCGCGCTGCTCGGACTGCAGTGCGTCGTGTACATGGGCGTCGACGACATGGCGCGCCAGTCGCTCAACGTCTTCCGCATGCGCATGCTGGGCGCCGAGGTACATGGCGTGGACTCGGGCTCGCGCACGCTGAAGGACGCAATCAACGAGGCGATGCGCGACTGGGTGGCCACGGTGCGCGACACGTACTACCTGCTCGGGTCGGCGCTCGGCCCGCATCCGTATCCGCTGATGGTGCGCGAGTTCCAGTCGGTGATCGGCGAAGAAGCACGCGCGCAGTGCCTGGCGCAGTACGGCAGGCTGCCTGACGCGGCCGTCGCGTGCGTCGGCGGCGGCAGCAACGCGATGGGCCTCTTCGACGCGTTCGTCGCTGACGAGGGAGTCCGGCTCGTCGGTGTGGAGGCCGGGGGCGAAGGGATCGAAGGCGGGCGGCATGCCGCCCGCTTCGCCGGCGGGATGCCGGGCGTGCTGCAGGGCACGCGCACGTGGGTCCTGCAGGATGAGGCGGGCAACATTTCGCTGACGCATTCGATCTCGGCAGGTCTCGACTACGCGGCAGTGGGGCCGGAGCACGCGGACCTGCTGCAGCGCGGCAGGGCTGAGTACAGATACGCGACGGATCCCGAAGCTCTCGCCGCGTTCGAGCGTCTCGGACGTCTCGAAGGGATCCTGCCTGCTCTGGAGTCGGCCCACGCCATCGCGGCCGTGGAAGCCGTTGCGCGCGACGCGGGCCCTGACGGACTCGTGGTCGTCAATCTCTCGGGGCGTGGCGACAAGGACGTCCAGAGCATCCAGCACCTGCTCGGAGGTGAGGCATGAGCACGCGGCTGGAACAGGCGTTCGCACGCATGAAGGCCGAGAACCGGACGGGGCTGGTCGCCTTCGTCACGGGCGGCGACCCGACGCTGGCGCGCTCGGGCGAGGTGATTCGCGCCGTGGACGAAGGCGGCGCAGACGTCATCGAGATTGGCGTGCCGTTCTCGGATCCACTCGCTGATGGTCCGGAGATCCAACGGTCGTCGGAACGGGCGCTTCGCGCGGGCGCCTCGCTACGCGGTGTGCTCGATCTCGTCGCAGACCTGCGGGCCGACGTGCGTGCGCCACTCATCCTCTTCAGCTACGCCAACCCGGTCGTTCGCTACGGCGTCGAGGCGTTCGCCGCGCGTGCCGCGGAGGTGGGCGTCGATGGTGTGCTGTTGCTCGACCTCCCGCTGGAGGAAGCGCAGCCGACGCGTGACGTCTTCGTCGCGCACGGCCTCGCCCCCATCTTCCTGCTCAGTCCGACGACGACGGGGGAGCGTGTGCGGAAGGCTGACGAACTGGGGAAGGGCTTCCTGTATGCGATCTCGCGGCTCGGCGTCACCGGCGTGCGCGAACAGGTCGCTGACGATGCGCGAACCCTCGTCGAGCGACTGCGCCAGGACGCCACGCTGCCGATCGCGCTCGGCTTCGGGTTGTCGCGGCCGGAGCACGTCCGCGACGTCGGCCGCTACGCCGACGCGGCGGTGGTCGGGAGCGCGCTCGTCGCGCAGATCGCGAAGCACGGGGATTCGCCGGCGCTTGCCGATGAAGTGCGCAGCTTCGTGCGCTGGTTGCGGGAGGGGGCGCCGGCATGACCGACCCTGACTGGCGCATGCGCGTGCTGCGCGATCGTATCGACGCGCTCGACGAGCAGATCGTCGCGCTGCTCAACGAACGCGCGTCGTGCGCGCTGGAAATTGGCGAGATCAAGCGAGAAGTGGGCATGGCGATCTACCAGCCGGGCCGCGAGAAGGACGTGCTGGATCACGTGCGGCGAGTCAACGGCGGCCCGCTCGATGGGGACGCACTTCTGCGACTCTTCGAGCGAATCATCGACGAAGCCCGTCGACTCGAACGCGTGGTGCAGTCGCAGAACGATGGCAACGGCGACGCCGCCACGGAAGTGTAGGGGCCGGACGTGTCCGGCCCGATACCGGCGACCGACGACCGTGCTGGCGGGCAACGAATGTGGCTGTTCCGTAAGCCGTAAGTCTTAGGCCCTGAGCCTCGAGGAGACCGAAATCATGGTTGTGGTGATGGAGGAGCGCGCGAGCGAGGAGCAGATCCAGCGCGTGGTGTCGCAACTGGTGCAGATGGGATTCGACGTGCATCGATCGACGGGGTCGCATCGCACCGTCATCGGTGCCGTGGGCGAGGGGCGTCGCGACCCGGGTCTGTTGCAGGTGCTCGACGGTGTACAGGACGTGATGCGGATCACCGAGCCCTACAAACTCGCGAGTCGCACCTTCAAGTCCGAGAACACCGTCGTCACTGTGGGCGATCTGCGGATAGGTGGCGACGAGGTCATCGTGATGGCCGGCCCCTGCTCGGCGGAGAACGAAGCGCAGGTGATGGCCACCGCGGCGGCCGTCAGGCGGGCGGGCGCGAAGGTGTTGCGCGGTGGGGCGTTCAAGCCGCGCAGCTCGCCGTACAGCTTCCAGGGGCTCGGCCAGCAGGGGCTCGACCTGCTGCGCGCGGCCGCTGACGCGCACGACCTGAAGCTCGTCTCCGAAGTGATGGACGCGAGCCAGATCGCCCTGATGGACGCCTACGTGGACATCTACCAGGTGGGCGCGCGCAACATGCAGAACTTCACGCTGCTGCGCGAGCTCGGGCGCGTCCGCAAGCCGGTGCTCCTCAAGCGCGGCATCTCGGCCACCATCGAGGAATGGCTGCTCTCGGCCGAGTACGTGCTGGCCGGCGGCAACGTGGACGTGATCCTCTGCGAGCGCGGCATCAGGACATTCGAGAGCTACACGCGCAACACGCTCGACATCTCGGCGATCCCGGTGGTCAAGAAGCTGAGCCACCTGCCGATCGTGGTCGATCCGAGCCATGGCACGGGCCATCGCGACAAGGTGGCGCCGATGGCGCGCGCGGCGATCGCCGCCGGTGCCGACGGCCTGCTCATCGAGGTCCACAGCGATCCCGACAACGCGATGAGCGATGGGGCGCAATCGCTGTTCCCTGGGCAGTTCGACAGGCTGATGGCGGAACTCCGGATCATCGCGCCCGCGATCGGCAGGAGCATCTGTCAGGAACCAGTTACGCGTCGCGGCTGGGGACAGTGAACGAGCCCGCACCGTTCGAGCGCGTGCTGCTGGTGGGCTGCGGCCTGGTCGGGGGATCTCTCGGACTCGCCATTCGGGCGGTGTGGCCGGACGTATCGATCGCCGTGATGGACCCGGCGGCGGACCCGCGTGTGAAGGATCACTTCACGCTGGCCTCGTCTTCGGCTGTGGCGCGTGACGTCGATCTCGTCGTCCTCGGCGCGCCCGTGGCGGAGAACCTGCGTCTGCTCGACGCCTTCGCGCCACATGCCGGTCGCGCGACAGTCGTGACGGACCTCGGCAGCACGAAGGGTGCAATCGTCGAGCGCGCCAGGCGGCATCCGTCGATGGCGTTTCTCGGCGGGCATCCGATGGCCGGAAGTACGCACAGCGGATTCGCGCACGCGGACGCGGGCCTTTTCCTGGGAAGGCCGTGGATTCTCACGCCCGACACGGAGAGCGCTCGTGGGCCGCGGGCCGAGGGTGAGGCACTCGCTCGCCTCACGCAGATGGTGGTGGGCATCGGCGCGCGTCCCGTCGTGATGGGCGCCGACGAGCACGACCGCGTGATGGCGTACGTGAGTCACCTGCCGCAGGTCGTGAGCAGCACCCTGATGGCGGTCACAGGCAAGGCGGTGACCACCGACGGCCTCCAGTTCGCGGGTCCCGGCTTGGCCGATACGACGCGACTCGCGGGGAGTGCGCCGGCGTTGTGGCTCGACATCCTGGCGACCAATGCGACCCACGTCGGCGAGGCGCTCGATGCGCTTCGCGCGGCGCTGCCGACGCCGGAGATGCTCGAACGTGACGCTGGGGCCATGCTGCCGGTGCTGCAGGACGGACGTCGCTGGCGCACGGCGTTCGATGGGCAGCGGCCGCCCGCCTCGTCGCCACGCATGCTGCACAGACCGGCCGTACGGACGTTCCTCGAGATGACGTCTCCGTCGCAGGTGGTGCGTTTCGAGTTCCCTGACGTCGACGCGACTGTCAGGCGTCTGGACCACGTGCCGGGTTCGCTGTATCGCTACCTGTACCGCGAAGTCGGCAGGCCGTGGCACTGGGTCGACAGATGGGACTGGAGTGACGCACGCGTCGCCGAACACCTGGCGTCAGGTGGTATCGAGGTGTGGCTGTTGTCGGTGGCCGGCACGCCTGCCGGGTACTTCGAACTGCACAAGACGGCCCAGGAAGTGGAAATCTGCTACTTCGGACTGCTGCCGGAGTTCACGGGGCAGCGCCTGGGACCAGCGCTGTTGAGTCTGGCTGCCGATGAGGCATGGCGCAACGCGCCGACGCGCGTGTGGCTGCACACATGCTCACTCGATCACCCCGCCGCGCTGCGCAACTACACGCGCGTGGGGTTCACGCCGTACAAGGAAGAACACTACGACGCGAAGATCCCCGTCGGTCGGCCGTTGTGAGTCCGGTCCCTCACTCCGGGATGTCGGAGTGATCGCGGATGCCCGCGCGGACCTGCACGAGGTACGACGCGCTGCCGACGACCTTGTCGCCTTTTTTCATTCGGAAACGCACGGTGTAGCGGCCGCCCGACTGGTAGACGTGCGTGGCGGAGTGGTAGCGACGGACTTCGCTCACGCCCGGTTCGTGCGGCGGGCAGTCAGGCGTGTTCTCGGATGAGGTCCCGTCGTCCCAGTCCCAGACGATGGTGGTGCAGTAGAACGGCTCGTAGTCGGTCGCACCGCCCTTGAGTTCGGCCCTGACCGTGATCTTCGCCGGTGAGAACGCGATGAGCGGCGTCACCCTCAGGTTGATCTCCGGCTTTCCCGGCTCCTTGCCCGCCTTCGTGTCGCGATCCTGCGCCGGTTCCTGCGCGGCCATCGCCGCGCCCGCCAGGGCCACGAGCATCGCTGTCTGCCAGATTCGCCGCATTTCCGCATCGTAGCACCCACGCGTGGCCGCACAACGCGCGGTATACAATGCCGGGTCATGCTGTCGCACGAGTTCTACACCACGCCCACGCTGCGGCTCGTGGTGAGTGAGCCCGCCGGCGTGGACGCCGACGTTCTGGTGATCCCTGTTGCCTCCGAGGCGGACGCCACGGGACCTGCCCTTCCGGATGGTGTGGAGACGGTCGTCACGGCGTTGCGCGCCTCCGGCGAATTGAAGGGGGAGCCGCACGAGCAGCATTGGGTGCGTGGCGAGGGCACCGCGGCAGGCCGCGTGTTGTTGCTCGGGATCGGCGCAGCTGGCGCCATGACGGCGGATCTGGGACGTCGCCTCGGTACCGCGGCAGGTCTCGCGACCCGGTCGCGTGGTTTCGGACGCGTGGCGATCGTCGCTCACGGCGCGCTGTCTGGCGAGTCGGTGGTGCGGGCGCTGGCCGAGGGCCTCACGCTCGCGGCGTTCCACGTCGACGCGTACAAGACGAAGGACCGGAAGCTTGCCGACCTGCACTCGGCGGCCATCGTCGTGTCCGAAGGCGGTGCCGCGACCCTTGCCGACGCCGTTGCCCTGGGTTCAGTACTGGGTGAGGCGACCAACGTCGCGCGCGCCCTGGCGCACGAACCGCCCAATGTCCTCACGCCCATGACGCTCGCGGGCCGCGCGCAGACGCTGTTTGCGGGGACGCCGGTGCAAGTGGACGTCCTCGACGAGGCGCAGATGCACGAGCGGCACATGGGTCTGCTGCTCGGCGTGGCGCAGGGCAGTGCCAACACGCCGCGGATGATCGTCCTGACCTACGACCCTGGTGTCGAGGCAGGCCCGGTCCTCGGTCTGGTCGGCAAGGCCGTCACGTTCGATACAGGCGGTATCTCCATCAAGCCGGCCGAGAACATGGACCGCATGAAGTACGACATGTGCGGCGGGGCAGCCGTCATCGGCGCCTTCCATGCGATCGCCCGCACCGGCGCGCCGTGCAAGGTGATCGG